>WREN01000118.1 GCA_009779295.1 Oscillospiraceae bacterium
CGCTAAATTAGCGGGAATGAATTACATTACATTGACGACGCGCCATCATGAAGGATTTTCATTATATGATACAAGAGGCTTGTCAACTTACGACGCCGTTCACGCTCCGTGCGGACGCGATTTAATCGCCGAATATGTTGAGGGCTGCCGCTCGGAAGGTATCATGCCGTTCTTCTACCATACCACGCTCGATTGGTATCAGGACAGCTTCAACAACGATTTTAAAGCGTACCTGCAATATCTGCGCGAATCGGTTGAGATTCTCTGCAAATATTACGGAAAGATCGGCGGTCTATGGTTCGACGGAAACTGGAGCAAACCAAACGAAGATTGGGAAGAGGATAAACTTTACGCGACGATCCGCAAATACCAGCCCGACGCGATGATAATCAACAACACCGGATTAGGTCACAAGGGCGCGATCGGTAACCCCGAACTCGACAGCGTGACGTTTGAACAAGGCCGGCCGACTCCGATGGATCGCGAGGGTATGCCGAAATATGTAGCTGCCGAGATGTGCCAGACGATCAACGCACATTGGGGTATCGGGCAAATCGATTTCAATTATAAATCGCTGCCGTATCTCATTGAAAATTTGTGTTTTTGCCGTAAAGTCGGTGCGAACTATTTGCTGAACGTCGGTCCGACTGCGGAAGGCGAGATACCGAAATTGCAGGAGGCATTGCTTGAGGAAGTCGGTAATTGGGTCAAAGCGTGCGGTTCGGCGATTTACGAAGGCAAACCGTGCAGCGTAAACGGCGGCGAGAAGAATTTCGCGCTCGCAAAAGATGGTAAGATATATCTGTTCGTTCACGATTTGTCGATTGTCGGCGACGCGAACGTAACGGTTGCAGGCGGCGGAGCCGGTTTCAAACAGTTCACAGGAGTTGATAAAGCCGCCAAAAGCGTGAAATGGATCGATAACGATAAACAATTGGAATTCAATCAGGACGGCGACATTTTGAATGTAAACTGCACCGGATATGAATACGGCAGGAATCTCGTAGTCAGGGTTGCGGAGGTTGAGTTTTAGGATGAAAATCAAACAGGACTGGCACATCCATACCGAATACAGCTGCGACAGCGCTTGCCTGAATATGGATGACTTGATCGTTGAAGCGGAATCGCTCGGAATTGAGGAGTTCGGCGTTACGGATCATCTGCACACGATAGTTAATAGACCCGATATGATTAATTCGCGGAAACATTACGACGCTATCATCGCAAAAAATCCCGCGCTGAAAGAGAAATTCCATTTCGGGATCGAAATAAGCTGCGTTTCCGAATGGGAACTTGATTTAATTCACAAGGGCGAACATCAGGACGCAGTTTACGGCTTGCGCAACGGCGGACCCGCGAACGCGAAACCTGCTTTAGATCTCGAATGTGTTAAGGATTTAGGCATTGCGTTTGTTAATGCAGGCGTTCATTGGCCGCTCTATTGCGAAATTGAGAAAGACGCTCTGATTAATGATTATCACAGACAGTACATGTTTCTTGCCCAACATAAAGATGTTGACATTTTAGCGCACTATCTCTGGTGGCATACGCGCCAAGACATCGACAATCCGTTCGCGAATTTCGGAAACATTCCCGCGTCGATGAAGCAAGAGTTGGCTTTTGCGTTAAAAGAAAACAACTGCGCATTTGAATTAAATATTTGCGCGATAATTTTGGCGGGGCTATCGGAAAAATTCGTAAGCGATTACCTCGAATATGCGTGCGGATTACAATCAATGGGAGTTAAACTCGCGATCGGCGGCGATTGTCACAGCAAGCACTATACCGATATTGATTACGCGCGCGCTTCGAAAATTTTAGAAGCGGCGGGAATCGATTTTGAAAAGAATATTTTTCGGTTTTCAAAATAAAATACAAAAATAAAATACAAATAAAAAGCGTGCTGAATATTTTGGCACGCTTAATTTTTTCAATTTTTTAATTTTAAAAAAAGATTCCCATCATTTTGATTATGCGGATCGTATTATAGTTGAAAGGAGTTGAAAATCATGACAAATACTTTACCGGCGCGCGGCGGTGAAGAAATAATTTCAAAGAATATAGAGGATATTTACAACAGGAATTACGATATGATATATCGGGTAGGTTTTTCATATCTGAAAAATGCGGAAGATACAAAAGATGTAGTTTCTGAGATATTTTTGAAATTACTGCAAAAGAATATCAACTTTGAAAGTGCCGAATATGAGAAGGCATGGCTATTGCGGACAACTATCAACTTATGCAAGGATTTCCTCAAGAATTGGCGGCGCAAGAATGTCAACATCGACGATTACACGAACTTGGAGGGCGACGATCCGTTTCAGCAGGACGAAACGCTGAAAGTGATTCTGAATCTGCCTGACAAATACAAGAATGTAATCTATCTGTATTATTACGAAGGTTACAATTCGGAGGAAATCGCTAAAATGCTCAAGAAACCGCACTCGACGATTCGTTATCATTTACAAGAGGCAAGAAAATTATTGAAGGGAGTTTTAGAAGATGAAAAATGAAAAAATAATAAACGCTTGGGATAAAATTAATTCAAGCGAGGAAACAAAACAGCAAATATATTATGAAATAATGCAAAAACAAGTTCAACCTAAGAAACAAGTAATTACGTTTAAACCGATTTTAGTGATGGCAATAGTCGCCGCGTTGTTTGTTACGACAGTATTCGCCGCAGTACCGGCTATATTGAAAATGCTCGGAAGCGAAATCGGATTCTTCGATTCGGATCAACAGAAACGCTACTCGCCGGATCAGGAATTGATTAAGAAGTACAGCAGCGAAGTAGGCGTTACCGCGGAGGGCGATGGGTACAGTTTAACTATTGACAATATAGCTTTCGACGGGACTTTTATGAACGTGTTCTATACGGTTAAGAAAGATGTAAGTATTGTTGAGGAAATAATACAACATTATGAATTATACAATCTTAACTCAGAACCTTCAACACACTCGGCGGTAACATCAAATAATATTAATCTTGAAATGCCGGGTTATACGCTTTCATTTCAAAAATATTTTTTTGTGACGATGGATGGTTATTATGTTTCGGATTACGAACTTAAAGTTGTGCAGCGTTTCATAATAACGGAAGACTTACCGGATGTTTTTGATCTAACAATCAAGTATAAAGATCAATCCCTTCCATTGACGATTGACATGAGCAAAAGCAAAATCGAAACAATATCGGTTAAACCCAATTTATCCTTTACAGTCACACAAAACAAATTTCAACGTTTTATAACCGAAGATGACGATGAAGATTCGAAAATAATTCAACATAATATGATTGTTGAGAAAGTGAATATATCTCCTCTTGGAAATTTATTGTTGCTGATTGAAAAAGGCGGAACCAGTCCGGCAAACAGAGAATTGTTCGAAAATTATTTCATATTAGACGATAAAGGTAATTGTTATGGTAAATTAGCCGAAATTCTTCGTAGTCGTGCTGATTGGCAAAAAGATGAAACCATAATCGTCGAATTTTACGGTGATGTACCATCCGATACGCAGTATTTAAAATTGGTTCCGTATAATTTTAATAGAGAATCAGATTGGCTAAGAGTTGAATTAAATGAGTTACCGATAAAATTAAATCAAAGTCAATACGGAAGCGTAACTATTGAAAGTTATATTGTAACCGAAAATACTGTTACCGTGTTTTACAGTTGCGAAGAATTGGGCAGAGATGTTGATCCTTATCTATCGTTTGAAAAACCTACAGGATTTGGATATTCTCAAACGATTCCGGTTTATAACAGCCAAACAGGTTTGTATTCAATGTTATTTACATTTGCTGCGTCGATTGAAAACACAGAAGCTATTTTATCAGGTATTTATATTCCGCAATATGACATCGAACTCTTGGAAGACCAAGCGATTATTATACCTTTGAAATAATCAACCCGCGTTTGATTTTGTCAAGCACGCGTCCATTGAAATCAACCCGAAATTGTGATACAATATCATCATGAAAGCTTTCACAAATCAGATTTTAATTTTGGAGGTAATTATGAGTACAAATGTAGAA
The DNA here is from genome assembly GCA_009779295.1 of Oscillospiraceae bacterium. GTDB lineage: Bacteria > Bacillota > Clostridia > Oscillospirales > CAG-272 > WREN01. The sequence continues at coordinate 4,043 of WREN01000118.1, forward strand.
ACAATCGGAAACATAATCGCGAAATTACGCAAAGAAAAAAACGTAACGCAGGAAGAACTCGCGAAATTCACGCAGGTTTCAACGCAGGCAGTATCGAAATGGGAGAATGGCGGCGTGCCGGACACGGAACTGCTGCCTAAGATAGCGGACTTCTTCGGGGTTTCGATCGACACGCTGTTCGGAAGGAACATAACCGACTACAGCGATATTGAAAATACACTTGCGAAGAAAATCGTAAAAACAACGCATAAAGAAAAATTTGAATTAGCATTCGAATTGTGTTGGGTAATTGAACGATCGATATGCGGCAGTTTGTTAAAATTCAAAGGCGAAGGTATAAAAGAACTCCGAGAAGGATTATGCGAAAACGAATTACGTTATTCCACTATAAGAGACGATAACGGATTCACTTCAATGGGATTAGCGAAACGTTTACCGTATTTCCTAATCGTACCGGAATGTGCCGACAAAGATTTGGCGTTCTTTGAGGGAATCGACTACGTGACGTTCTTCAAAGACTTTTCGGACAAGGCTGTCTTTGATTCAATGGTGTTCCTGTACAAACGCGACGCGACTAAAGGTTTCACACCGAATTTATTGGTGAAGAATTTGGGACTTGCTCCCGAAAAAGCGGTTGAAGTTATTAAAATCTTCAGCAAATATCAAATTTTACGCAACACGCAAATCGAAATGGACGACGTAATGCAGGAGATTTACACGTTAGACCCGACTCCTTCATTCTATGCGTTGTTGATTTTCGCAAGGGAAATGATTGAGCCGCCTAATTCGTTCAATTATTATCAAGGCGGGAGGACTAAACCGTATTTGGCGTGAATCAATTGTAGGGGCAGACCTTGTGTCTGCCCGCAAACATAACGAACAAAATATATAACAGATAAAATTAACAACGGGCAGACACAAGGTCTGCCCCTACGTTTGTTTGAAATTTATTTCGCTTTTTTGCATTTATCTGCAACATTTTTAATATCCTGTTCGTTCCAATCGGGACTGATGCTGATATACGCCGTCCTCGCGAGTAAATCCAGCGATTTCGCGCACATATCCATCGAATAGTTGTGGTTCAAATCCTTGTTCACTTCCATCTTGAACGGGTCCATCAGCGGATGGAACGCGCCGCGTTTCTCCATGATAGGCGTCCAGTTAGTGTAAACGTGCTTGCCGGTATTTATCGGCGAGCCGAATCCGGTAGCATTAGTGAACGCTTCCGACTCTTCCCTGCTCGCAAACCGCAACGGAAGCGTCGTACCGCAATCGCCCTCTATATCGTGCGACGGCGCGAATTCGAATGTATCTTTTAACTCATCCATGAGAATCTTTTTATTCTTCCTCAAATCGAACAAAATCCCGTCGAGGCGTTTCAATTGTTCGCGGAGAATTGCTCCCATGAGTTCGCTGACCCTGTACTCGTTGCCGCAGAACTGCGGCTCGGTTACGCCGTCAAGCTGCGTCCCGAAAAACGCTATCGCGCTGCTGTCGTGCTGAATCAGCGCGCGTTCGTAAATTTGCCTGTTGTCGGTGAACAGCACGCCGCCCTCTCCGGTCGTTATCACTTTGTAAAAATTCAAGCTGAACGCGCCAACGTCGCCGATCGTACCCAGACGTTTGCCTTTGTATGAGCCGCCGACCGATTGACATGCGTCCTCAAGGATTTTGATGTTGTATTTATCGGCGAGTTTTTTAAGCGCGTCAAGATTGCCGGGGAATCCCTGAATGTAAACGGGGATAACCGCTTTGGTATACTTCGAGATTTTCCGCTCAACGTCCGCAACGTCTATCGTCAATGTTTCGTCGCAGTCACAGATGACGGGAATCGCACCGACCGCTGTTACGGCTATCGCGGAAGCGATATATGTATATGCCGGAATGATAACTTCATCGCCGGGACCTACGCCAAGTCCGATAAGCCCGCAAATCATCGCCGCTTTGCCGGACGTCATAAGCAGCGCGTAGTCCACGCCCATCAACTTTTTCAATTCTTCTTCGCAATTCATAACTTCCTGCAAGTCGCCGCCGTTTATTTTAAAAAGCTGGCGGCTTTCAATAACTCTTTGCAGCGCTTCAACTTCTTCTTTGCCTATTCTGTACATTTGAACTCCTCCATTAAATTTAGATTTTCATTAATTATATAATTATCGACGTCGTCTGTCAATACAAAAGTTCTGCCTGCTGTGAATGTGCGTATCTCGTATCCGCCGCGGCATATTTGATCCTGCGAAGGCAAATACGATACCGCACCGTCAGCGTTGCTGAGGCAGAGTGTGTGCTGATATTCGCTGTAATGCCGCAGACGCAGTGTTATTTCAACGAACACCTCAAACGGAAACGGCACGAATACGACCGAGCCTATCCTTATCAAAGTCTGTTTCAAAATCAAATGTGTCGGTATGGGTTCGCCGCTTTTAAGATAATCGTAAATAGCTTTTAAATGATTATATTCAAGATAATTAACATTTATGAGCGTTTCAGGGTTCGGATATTTGGCTAGCCCTGCTTCAACTTCCTCCAATGACGGCAACTCTTTATACGGCAGTTTTATTTCGCCTGACACAACGTCCATATCGATATCCTTGCGGTATTCTTTAATCGTGCGGTACGCTTTAACAGCATCAATCGCCGCTTTAGCGCCGAGTTCAAGCGCGAACGTGAGGTCACCGGTCGTCCTGCCGTTAGAAAGACGCGGACCAACGTCGCCTTCCGCGCCGTTGTAGAATGCCGTAAGGCACCCGCTAATCTGCTCAAGGCGGTCTATCATCGGGCCCGACCAGTCGCGCGTGATTTCAACGTTCGCGCCGGAAGCGGTGCCGTGGCAGCAGTAGTGAATTATATTTACGATGGGAGTATTATCTAAACCTTTGAAACTTAAAACACTCAGC
>WREN01000119.1 GCA_009779295.1 Oscillospiraceae bacterium
ATTTCACTGCTCAAAACTGAGAATGTGAATAACATCGACGGTTATATATATCGGGTCGCCCGCAATGTCTACGCGCGGTTCGTTGACGAGGAAGTAAGAGGCAGGTATATATCGCTTGACGAAGTGAGTATGCCGTGCGAGAACGATTTTACCGTTGATTTTGAAAACAACGAAACTTATATCCGCTTGCGCCGCGAAATCTCCTATCTCGGCAAGATACAGCGCGAGATTGCGGTAATGCACTATTTCCAGCGATTGAAACAGCACGAGATCGCCGAACGGCTGAAAATTCCGCTCGGCACAGTTAAATGGCATCTGCACGACGCCAGAAATATTTTGAAAGAAGGTATAAATAAAATGCGTGAAACAGGAACTCTCGGCATGAATCCGATAAAATTAAGTACAGGAATGAACGGCAGAACCGGTCCTGAAGGTAAAAATACAGAATATTATCTTAAAAAATTAATATCACAGAATATAGCATATTACGCATACTACGAACCTAAAACTATAATTGAAATCGCGGAAGAACTCAACGTTTCAGCAGCTTTTATAGAAGATGAAGTCGCATATCTTGAAGAATTTGGTTTCATGGATAAATTACCGAACGGTAAATATCAAACTAATATATTCATAAGAAACCAATCAAAAGAAATGCTGGAAGAAAAACATAATTTATATTTGAAATACGCAAAAATAATATGCGAAAAATATATCCCTTTGGTATTCGAAGCGATGAAAGATTTTAAATCGAATAAAATATATTCACCGGAAAATGATTATAACTTTTTAATGTGGTCGGCTGTTGGGTATTCTATCAGGCATATGTTGGGCGCACCATATGACTTTGCGAAATTATCTCATTATAATGTGAAACGCAAAGACGGCGGAGAATATATGGCATTAGGTTGGGTAAATAATAATTTAAAATTAAGTTATAATCATGAAAAATATAATGTTCCAAACAATATGACGAGAAGTGGAATTAATATTTCTTCGTGGCAAATTTCTTCGTATTATGACAGTAGAACAATAGATTTTATGGATAATAAAGATGAAGATTATGACTATCTTTACGAATACATGACCGGAAAAATTACGAAAATTCCGGAATACGCTGATAAATTTAAAAGATTATTTGATAAAGTTTATCTTGTGCCTAAAGACGATTCGGAATATGTAAATATCATCGTTGTCGGAGATTCCGAAAATAATTTTCAAAATTTATTACCCGGTATGACAGATGAATTAAAATTAATTAGCGATGAACTCAATGCGGAAGTTTATAAACTCGAAGAATCGCAGCATCCGGCACATATGCAAGAATTATATCGCGCGACGTGCAGTAAAAGTTTATGCGATCAAAACATGATAGCGTATGTATACGATTTACTCACCGCCGACGGCACATTGAAACTCCTCACCGATACGCAAAAGCACTCCGTCAACACAATCATGTTCTGCGATACGCTGCCGAAGTAATTACGATCCCCCCACCGTCTGCGGTTTATGGAACGAAACCACCCCGTCAATGCTACGCATAGCAACGCCAACAAGTTGGCGATTCCCTCCAAAGAGGGGAATGGAAGTACGGAAAAATTCCCCTCTTTGGAGGGGTGCCGACAAAGTCGGCGGGGTGGTCGTTCCCAAAGACGTATGCGGTGGGGGATTTTTTTGCGCCAACATCTTGACAAGCGAATTGGAAAGTTATATAATATAATTTATTATTTAAATTATTTTTGGAGATGAATATAAATGTACAGAGTATATAACTTTTCGGCGGGCCCGTCAATGCTTCCGCTGCCCGTACTCGAAAAAGCGGCAGGCGAACTCGTCAGTTACAAGGATAGCGGTATGTCCGTAATGGAAATGAGCCATCGCTCGCCCGTTTATGAAGGTATAATCGCGGAAACACAGGAATTATTACGGAAGTTGTTGAACATTCCCGCAAATTATAAGGTATTATTTATGCAGGGCGGAGCGTCTACGCAGTTTGCCGCCGTGCCGTTTAACTTGTTGAACGGTTCAGGCAAAGCGGATTATATCGTTACGGGGCAATTTTCCAAGAAAGCATACGAAGAAGCGAAAAAATACGGCGACATAAAGTTAGTTGCGTCGTCTGAGGATAAAAACAACACATACATCCCGCAGCTCACCAAAGCGGATTTCCGCGCGGACGCGGATTACGTTCACATCTGCTTCAACAATACGATCTACGGCACGAAGTTCAACTACATCCCCGATACCGGAGATGTGCCGCTTGTCGCGGATATGTCGTCGTGCATCCTTTCCGAACCCGTTGACGTGACGAAGTTCGGCTTGATTTATGCGGGCGCACAGAAGAACGTTGCTCCTGCGGGGTTGACGATCGTTATCGTGCGCGAAGACTTGATCGGCAAATCGAGACCAGACACGCCCATCATGTTCGACTACAAAACGATGGCAGATAATGATTCGATGTACAACACGCCGCCGTGCTATCCGATTTACATCGCGAAGCTCGTCTTCGAATGGCTGCTCGAACTCGGCGGTCTTGAAGCGATGAAAAAAATCAATGAAGCGAAAGCAAAAGTATTATACGATTACCTCGACAGCACCGATTATTACATCGCTCCGGTTGAGAAGGCGTACCGCTCGATGATGAACATCACGTTTGTTACTGGCGTTGAAGATTTGGATAAAAAGTTCGCCAAGGAAGCGGAAAAAGCCGGGTTCGTGAACATCAAAGGTCATCGTTCGGTCGGCGGAATGAGAGCGTCCATTTACAACGCGATGCCGCTCGAAGGTGTTGAAAAGCTCGTCGAATTTATGAAAGAATTCGCTAAAAACAATCCGAAAGAGGGAAAATGATTATGTTTAACATTAAACTTTTAAATAAAATCGCGAAAGTCGGCACCGACGTTTTCGGCGATAAATACAAACTCGGCGAAAATATTGATAACCCCGACGGAATTATCGTCCGTTCGGCAGATATGCTTGAAATGGAATTCGGCGCAAACCTGAAAGCCATCGCGAGAGCGGGCGCGGGTTACAACAACATCCCCGTCGATAAATGCACGGAACAGGGAATCGTGGTTTTCACTTCTCCCGGCGCGAACGCGAACGGCGTTAAAGAACTTGCTGTCGCCTCATTGATTTTAGCGTCGCGGGATATAATCGGCGGAATCGAATGGGTCAAAACGCTTGAGGGCGAGAAAGATATTGCGAAGCTCGTCGAAAAAGGCAAATCGGCGTATGTCGGAAACGAACTTGAGGGCAAAACGCTCGGCGTTATCGGGCTTGGCGCGACCGGCGGGTTGGTTGCGAGTATCGCGACGCATTTGGGCATGAACGTCATCGGTTGCGACCCGTATCTTTCGGTTGAAGCGGCTTGGAAATTGTCACGCGCAGTCAAAAAAGCCGCAAATTATGATGAGATATTCGCGAAGAGCGATTATATAACAATACACGCGCTCGTAACCGATGAAACGCGCGGGATGTTAAACAACGCGGCGTTTGCCAAAATGAAGCAGGGCGTTAAGATTATCAATCTTGCGCGCGCGGATTTGGTTAATTCCGCGGATATGAAAGCCGCGTTGGAAAGCGGAAAGGTCAGCGTGTATGTGACAGACTTCCCGACCGATGAAACCGTTGGAGTGAATGGAATAATCAACATTCCGCATCTTGGTGCTTCGACTTTGGAATCGGAGGATAATTCCGCGGTTATGGCAGCCGAGCAGCTCAAAGAGTTTCTCGAAAACGGCAACATAAAGAACAGCGTCAATTTCCCCGATACGTTTATGCCGCATTACGGCGACGCGCGCATATGTGTTCTGCACAGGAACATTCCCAACGTGCTCGCTGAAATTTCCGCAGCTGTTTCCGCGGAAAAAATAAACATCGAAAACATGCTCAACCGCTCGAAAAAGGATTACGCGTACACGATCGTTGAGATCATCGGCGAAATCCCACAGATTATCGTTGATAAATTGAACAAACTTGAAAGCATTATCAGAGTTTTTATTATCAAATAAATACAACGGAACGTTGAGTTGAAGTAACTTTTAAGTCGTTTCACATTAAATATAAAATATGCTATAACCTCCTTACAAATGAACTTTTCAAAGAATGTGTGCGCATAGCAACCGTGACCGTCGATTGACGGTTTGCGAATCACCACGGCATTTCGGCGCAGCCGCATATCTCTATAAATTTTTTGATAAAATTCTCATATTTTTTAAAAATTAACTTGACAATATACTATATTTTATGATATAATTTTTATATAATTAATTTCTAAAATTAATATGAACCACGAGTAGAGAAGGAAAAAAGATCGACAAACGGAAAAATAAATGATAAAATTTTTTTCAACACCGCAACTATGTATGTCGTGTGTGATCTCCGCTTCTGAAAATGATATTACTGTTGCCAAAAAATGGCTTTCTGACGTGAAAATTTAGACATTTGTATCAAGAACACGGCAGGCGATTGAATCTTTCTTTAATTGGATTCATCAGAAAACTAATATCTAATCAGCTTCCAAAGTTCGTTCCTCCAACGGTCCCCTCTCTTTTATCTTTGCTTGTTTGGCCGCTTTATCTCTTTATCTACTTCTGATTCACATTAATAGAAATGCACCTAAATTTAAATTGAATAGTTTTTCAAAAACATTGCACGATACCAACGAGGATGAAACCGGAGAACCCCAACTCCATAATAAAAAGAGGCAAACTATTTTTATTATTATGTTAAAGAGGTAGAATTATGTTGAGAAAAAGTTCCAAAAAAGTTATTTCATTTGTTTTATGTGTATGTTTAGTAATCGGAATTTTTCCGTTTACGATGTTTTTCAACGCGCAAGAACCAGAATTACCGAATCATTTGATAATCAATCAAGCGGCAGGTGTGGGTAATAATGCGGACGGCGCGTTATCACATTCGTTCGTTGAGATATATAATCCGACGGACGCGCTCGTTGATTTATCCGGTTATTCGCTGCAATACGCAGAGAATGGTAATGTATGGAAGGTGTTGAATCTTACCGGATCCGTTCCCGCGAAACATTCTTATTTGGTTCGCGCCAACGGCAGCGTGACGAGCGAAAACGCGCGGTATACAATTTACTATGCCGACCAGAATTGGGGTATCGTGATCAGTAACGATAGTTTTAAGATTGCATTGGTCGGACATCAGGAGAATCTGACCGTTAACAATCCGGGTAAAAGTGACGGCGTTATCGACCTCATCGGCGCATATAATTCACCCGCGAGTGTTGACTATGGCGAAGGTCTTAACCCTATTGGAGGAGCATCAAAGCAGAGATCCGTCCGACGGATAAACTTCCAAGACACCGACGACAACGCCGCGGATTTTGAATCGCTTCATTATGGGAACATCAGTCTTGAGAAGATCGCCGAAGTACGACCTTGTTCGTTGCGCGACGGTGAATGGGACGCGGAGATCAGACCGGAAATGCCGGTACCTCCTGTATCAGGAACGATCTCATTCAGCGAGCCTGCCGGTATATATAAAAATGAGTTTTATTTGACGCTTGAAACGGCTTTGCAAGAAGCGGTTATACGCTATACCCTTGACGGCGAAGACCCCACAGCGGAGTCAAGCGAATATTCCGCGCAATTACGGATTTATGATCGCACTTCGGAAGATGAGGTCATGGTACAAAGGACCGGTACGACAGGTCCGTTGGCATTTAATGGCAGTTATGTTCGTCCGCCACTCGGTACTGTATATAAAGGAACGGTCGTCAAGGCGCAGTTGTTCACCGAAGACGGTGAAGCGGTTTCGCCTGTATACGTTAATTCCTATTTCGTAAATCCGGACATGGCAGCCAAGTACGGCGGCATACCGATAATTTCGATTTCAGTTCCGAGCGACTATTTCTTCGATACGAATTTCGGGATCTATCAAAGAGGTCCGTTCGATTCATATGGAGATTACATATATCCGGATTACCGCAAGGATAGGTCTTTGATTTCTTACGGTGATCCGATCGTATACAACTTCGACCAAAGAGGCTTCGAATGGGAACGCCCGGCATACGTTGAGATGTTCGATCCGGCGAGCGGGAGCGATTGGGAACAAAATTCTGTAATTTCTCAGGGTATCGGCGTGCGTATCAACGGCGGCAATTCCCGTCACAGCGCGCAAAAGGCTCTGCGCTTTTACACTCGTACCGGCGATATTGTATCAAACGACGGACGTTCGTTGCCAGTACATAACGGAAAAAGTTTTTTAGATTACGATTTTTTCCAGGGCACAGCTAAAGACGATGCGGGCAACCCTATCACCGGCGGTTTCAAACGGCTCCTGCTTCGCGCGTCCGGTAACGATATCAACAACGCTTTTATGCGCCACAGCTTAGTAAACGTCATCAGCGCCGGTCTTGCCGCAGATACTCAGGCATACCGTCCGGTAGTAGTATTCCTCAACGGGGAATTCTGGGGCTTCTATGAAATGATAGAGCGTTTTGACGATGAATACTTAGTACAGCATTACGGCGGCAGCAATAACAATTATGATATTCTTGAAAACCCCAGCGCATTGCATATCGGTCCGGAACAGGCTACGCCGGATTCGATTGCGTATTTTAACAGTGTTGTAAATAAAATTGAACAAGCTGTAGATACATATGGTATCAGTTCCCCTGAAGTTTATGCGGAAGTTTTGAAGTACGTCGATGAAGCAAGCTTGATCGATATCAATATCCTCGAAACCTTTTTCGGCAACGCGGACTGGGTCAACAAAATAAACGAGGGCAAAGGCCGATACGGTAACAACCAGCAGATATGGCGTTACACGGGAACGCCGACGAATAAACCGGGACAAGACGGTAAGTACCGGTGGATGCTGGTCGATATGGATCACTCTTTCGATTTGAGCTACGGCGGCG
>WREN01000120.1 GCA_009779295.1 Oscillospiraceae bacterium
GCATATGAATATAACTATTGATATGATTAAAAATATTTTCATGCTTTTATCTTCACGCAACACTCTGCCTTATCTGTTCTTGTCAAATCCATATCCGAGCTAATCCCGTACTTCTCCAACACCCGCGAATACAAAACCGCGCAGTGACCGCAGTAATCGTGATACGGCTCGAACCAATCGAACGAATCCAGCATACCCTTTGACGGGCAATGTTTCATGTCGATGGTGAACGTTCCCTCATCCTCGTCGAACTCCATCACGAAATCAGCGGCTTCTTCATTCAGCGAATGCGACCAATAATCCCAGCAGCCGGCGATTCCCTTCTCTTTTACATGTTCGCCGAGCCGCGGCTGGACGTAAACGTCGGAGATATACTCCCAATACTTTACGACTTCACCGTGTCCGCCTTTTTCTTCCAGATACTTGAACAATTCGCTGTATAGCGGTATAAATTCAATACACGATACCATACTATCACTCCTTAATAAAACGGTATAACGCTTTGCCGTTTTCGATATTGTAATCAATCAATTCGAATTGGAAACCGCTTTCGGCGGCGATGACATTATTAACCGTTCGCGTCGTTTCGATATACCACCGCGAAGGTTCATAACCGGATTCAAGCATGAATTTAATCGCCGGGCAGTACGCAATTTCCACCGTTAATATATTTTCGTTTAACGAAATTGATAAAGCGTCGGACGCTTCTTCGATTTCGTATATCTTTTCGATATGGCTCATTAAACCGCTCAATCCTTCTGCTTTTATTTTTTCAATCAGCGGTTTGTAATAATTTTTCACGAAACGTGTCAGATAATCAATAACACCTTCATCTCCGTAATTCTTACCCACATAAGCGATTCCCTGATCGCCGGATATATGAAAATCGCGGTGCAGATATTTGTTGTCCGACGCGTGACGTTCCATGATTCTTTTTGGCATTTAAATCACCTCATTCAAATTTAAACGAATATATATCCGCGTCGCTCATCTTTATTTCCATTACCACCGGTGTGCCTTTGAGTTGCGACGGACTCCCGTCAATGAACCCAACCTTCCGGTCGATTTTGTCGCCGAAGATTTCGTAACTGTTTATTTCGTTGCCGTCTTCGTCCTTGATTTTAATATACAGATACCCGATTGCGGAAGTCGAGAAATTGATAATTAACTCATCGCCGTCGTAAATAAACGGTTTAGTCGTGATTATTTGCGGTTTGTACGTAGCGTGGTACGATACGAAACCGTCGATACGCATGGTGTAACGGTACAAATCCGATGGTACTTCCAACCAATGACTCTTTTTCATATACATAGAAATTTCATTGTCTGTGCCCGGGTAACTGCCTGGCGTTTCTATCATTCCCAGTGCAGGGTAACAATCGCCGTATATCCAGTTATACGGTTCCTCAGGACCTGGACGTAATATTGCTTCATCGTAACGTTTCCATTTAAATCCGTCACGTGAAGTCATGAACAGGCAGTCTGTTATCGACTGACCGTTGCGCGGCCCGCGTGTGATTCTCTTTTCGTAGCCCGTTAATTTATCGAATGTGTCTGTCCATTCCCTCCGCTTGGCGTATACGTATCTCGAAGGAAAACCGGTTAGCACATGATTAGCTCTGTAGTATCTTGATACACAGTTGGAATATAGTGCGCAATCGTCAGCGTCGCCGAAATCGATAATTTTCGGATCGGTCCAATTTTTAAAATCAACTGATTCCATATATCGAATATCACGTGTACCGGTTTCCCATGGATTTTCGCCGATATCGCCATGGAACCCTCTGATATACCCCATATATTTTTTGGTTTCCGCGTCCCAGACTACAACGTCCAAAGTATCAAAATATCCTTTGTCTGTCATTAAAAACTCGTTATTGAAATTTATTCCGTCGGGACTTAAAAAACCAAATAACCCGAGAGTCCCCGCATGCATCGCAACTCCCTTATATTTTTCGTCCGCGGGACAAACGGGGTTTTCATCAATGAATACATAGAAAGCATCAAATGAATGATTGTCGATTTCACCGAGAATGATATTATTTTCTTTTGACCCGTTATATTCACGGATACCAAGCTTCGGTTTAACCCAATTCATGCCATCGCGGCTTTCTGCGTAACAAACTCTTATACCGTCATCTACATAAGTTGTTGATTTACAACCGAGATAATACATCCTGTACAATCCGTTATCGTTAACAATATTGTGCCATGAGCAAGCATCGCCTTCCCATGGTTCATCGTGTTTGAGTACACATTCGCGTTGTATAAATTCATGTAACTTTGGGGTAGCGGTAGTTTTAGAAACATCGATCATCGTTTCGTCCCATAATAATTCAAGCCTGTTTTTAATGTTTAACATATTTGTACACCTCATTGTAATTCTTTTAATTGTTCTATTAATTTTTCCATATTTTTTTGAATAGCTGCTTCATTTGACGCCCACCATGTTGTATAATCGGTATTATTGAAGATAAGTGCGTGGATACACCATAATTCATAGGTCAATTCCACGTAGAACATCCCGCCAAAGTCAACGATACAATTATCACGGATAATATCAAGCATCGCACTGGATTCATCGTCGCGCGTATATTTTCTCTGCAAGGCTATATCGTAATAACTGGGTACTACATTTAAATATGATTCCCTATTCAACGCTTCAAGCACCGCTCCCGACATGTTTTCATCATTTACTAATTTCGGTATCGAATAGCCGTCGCCAAAACAATTTGCATAATAACTGTCTTGAATTTCGTCGAATTTCGGCTGCGGGATTATACCGTAATCTTCAAAATCTCTCATTATGGGGTTTTCTGCTAATCTGATGGTATGAGCTAAAAATAAAATTTTGTTATCGCTGAACATAGCAGATTGACCGTCAAAGTCCAATCCATATTCACCGTAATATAGTTCTTTATTTTGATATAATGCTCTGAATTTATCGTAAACAGTCACCATTTTTTCGGAAGCGCCGTCCAATACCGGATAGCCTTCACTGTCTAAATGCGTTATTTTAGTTCCCATCGCGTAACGCATACTGCTTAATGATTCGCTTCCAACAGAAAATATTCCGTACCTGTCTTCTAAATCGTAAATTCCGTCGCCGTTCAAATCCGCGCATACCTGAGAACCCAATTCAACCATTTTATCAAACGTCCACTTGCCGGAATTTACTAATTCATAAGGGCTTTCCAACTCGAAATCGTTTATCAGTTTTTTGTTAAAATACAAACAACTCGCGTTTGTAATCCACATGAGCGAATAACTTCCGGCTATTGTATAGAGTTTATTTGCGACCGCAATTTCATTATTAATTTTGTCAAACCACCAGGGATTTTCAGGGTCAATCGTATCTACAGTATTTATATCCATAAACAAACCTTCAAGTATACGTCCTGTTATATATGCCACATTTATGATAGCCAAATCGAATTCACCCGTATCCGCGAGTACAGCACCTCTCAATGCCGTGGCTACCGCTTCTTTACCGGCAGAATAACCGTTATACACTTGATAATTCAAATTGATATTATACAGTTCCTCGACAGCTCTGTTACGAGCGTAAGCGGCATCGTTCACTATATCGCCGGTTTCTCTTTCGGCAGCATAATGATGAATCCATTGCTCTGCCGCCGTTAGGATATTGAATTTGTATCCGTTGAAATCATATTCCGGCAATGTGAATTTTACTTCTTCTGTGGATTCTCCGCCAATTGTCGTTGTGTCTTTGACCTCGTTTGACGAATTGTTTCCGCACGCGATGATCATTCCTAAGATTAACGCTAATAAAATTATGGTTGCTATTGTTTTTTTCATTTTTTATTTTCTCCTTTATTTAAATACAAACGAATATATATCCGCATCACTCATTTTTATTTCCATTACTACCGGTTTTCCTTTGAATTTTGCCGGAGATCCGTCGATAAATCCAACTTTCCGGTCGATTTTATCACCGAAGATTTCGTAACTGTTGATTTCATTGCAGTTTTCGTCCTTGATTTTTATATACAAATACCCGATTGCGGACGTTGAGAAGTTGATGTATAATTCATCGCCTTCGAAGATAAACGGTTTAGTAGTTAAGATTTGCTGTTTGTACGTTGCGTGATACGATACGAAACCGTCGATACGCATGGTGTAACGATACAACTTCGCTGGAATACCCATCCAATGATTCGATTTTACATACATAGAAATTTCATTATCCGTACCTGGGTAACTGCCGGGCGTTTCAATCATTCCAAGTGTCGGGAAGCAATCTCCGTATACCCAGTTATGCGGTTCTTCAGGACCCGGACGTAATATTGCTTCGTCATAACGCTTCCATTTAAGTCCGTCGCGTGAAGTCATGAATACACAATCTGTTATCGCCAAACCAAGCCGCGTTGCATAGTTATAACGTTTAATCCTTTTTTCGTGACCCGCCAATTTATCATATGTGTCTGTCCATTCTTTGCGCCCTACATATCTCGAAGGGAAACCAGTCATTACATGATTAGCTCTGTAATATCGAGAGATGCAGTTTGTATATAACGCATAGTCTTCGGCGTCGGCGAAATCAAGAAGCTGCGGGTCGCTCCAATTCCTAAAGTCTACAGATTCCATATATCGAATATCTCTTGTACCTGTGCTCCATGGATTTTTTCCAATATCACCGTGAAAACCTCTTATATACCCTATATATTTTTGTTTTTTTTCATCCCAGAATATTACATTCAATGTGTCGAAATATCCTATGTTTGTCATCAAAAATTTATTTTTAAAGTTTATTCCGTCAGAGCTGAAAAAACAAAATAAACCGATGATTCCTACATCTACCCCGATTCCTTTATATTTTTCCTCTGCTGGGCAAGATGGATTTTCATCAATATAGACATAAAAAACATCAAATGAATTATTATCGGTACTGTCAAGAATAATATTATTCTCTTTTGAACCGTTAAATTCTCGGATACTGAGTTTTGGTTTTATCCAATTTAAGCCATCATAACTTTCCGCATAACATATTCTTACTTCTGGTACTCCTACTTGCTCTGCCATTTCGGCGGAAGTGATCATTGTATATCCGGTATAATAAATCCGATATAAACCGTTATCGTTTATTATATTATGAAATATACATCCGTCTCCTTCCCATGGTTCATCGTGTGTAATTACACATTCGCGCCGAATAAACTCATGTACCTTTGGAGTTGCAGTCGTTTTTGAAACGTCAATCATCGTGTCGTCCCAAAATAATTCAAGCCTGTTTTTAATGTTTAACATTTTTAATACCTCATATATTTACTTTAATTCTTTTAGTATTACAGTTGTAAAGATTACGCAATAGATAAGCGACGTTTGAGTTGAGCTTGCCAGTGATGCCAGATAGCGGTAAACTGGTGTGCCATACGCCATTCGACCCACTGAAAGAAAAATGCAACGTCGGAAATAAAACCGAAAAAATGCCAAAACAGACTTTTCAAATCGGACTTGCTGAAACTCACAAACCGCGCTTTTTTTGAAATCGTCAAGAGATGACGTAATCGGAACGGCGTTAATTAATTCCGAATCTTCGCAATCAGCCATAAGAATGTCTTGATGTTTGTTTTTTAGTACGGTCAGAAAAGCGTGAGCCAAGCAAGCCAATGTAATATGCTTGTACCAACCGTGGTAACTGCGAACTTCATACTGGTCAAGCCCAACGTCGCCCTTGCTCTCGGCAAAACAAGTTTCTACTGTCCATCTCGTGCCCGCGACCCTGATGAATTCACTTACCGGCGTATTTTCGGGAGCGTAGCAAATATATGCTCTCATATCATCTTTATCTGAAAGACTTCGTTTGACAAGCAGATAACGTTGGTATCCTTTACCGTTTGGACTGTTTACTTCATTGATAAACCATTCGTACAGCCGCTCGCCTTTCGAGCCGTTTCCGCAGCTTGCCTCAAACCATGCGTCTTCCGGTATCTTCTTCAGTAACGCGCCGATTTTGTGCTGCTTGAATCCGATCCACACGTACTCTTTTCCGCTCACGCTCATCACATACCGTTTGTTTACCGATTCAGCCCAAAACCGTATGTCGCGAAAGTCTCCATATATACAGTCACCCGTTATCCATGTGAACGGAAATCCGGCGTTGTACGTTTCTTCCAGCATTTCTAATCCGATATTTGGTTTCGTTTGGAACTTCACTTCATCAGGAACTCCAGCTTCTTTGCATCTGGCAGGATCTTTCAGCCATTCTTCCGGCATATACAACCGCCTGTCTATCATCGCATTGCCTTTTGCGCCCGTATATGTCAGAAATACTCCAATCTGACAATTCTCTATCCGTCCTGCCGTGCCGCTGTATTGTCGCGCTACTCCACATGATTTTTTTCCTTGTTTTAGAAATCCTGTCTCATCTAATACCAGTATACCATCTTCTTCTGCGATTTCTTCGCGGATATACTCTCGCGTTACGTCACGCAACGCATCTGCGCTCCAACTACCCCTGTACAAAAACTGTTGCATTTTATACGGCGTGCTCTCTCCGATTTCTTCACTCAGCTGCCACCCATTTTTGCGCTCTGCCGGACTCAGCAGTCCTGTTATATATTTCTCTGCATTACGCAACCCCAATTCACTGCGATATATTCCGCCTATTCGATTAACTATTTTTTCAAACTCACCTGCATATTTCACTTTTTCCATTTTCAACACCCCTTTGAGGGTATTATATCATATTTTCTGCGCCTTTACAACTGTAATACTAATTGATTTATAATTTTATCCTGTTGTGCATACCGCACGAAATAATTAACGCATGGCGCGGAAGAAGTTAACGAACGGTTTGCAGTTTTTTAACATGAGGCGCGCACGCGTTTAACTTCAATCCAAACCCTCGAAATGCGGCTCTGAGA
>WREN01000121.1 GCA_009779295.1 Oscillospiraceae bacterium
ATGGAACTATTGGCCAACCGTCCGACAGCTTTCCTCAGCGGGAATTGGAACACCAGTAATTTAATGATTACTCCCGATGGTCGAATCTGGGTTATTGACTGCGCGTTTTACAGCGGCGACCCTTGGATTGAGTTTTGGGAAATATCCGGCGATGCAGATGAAATGCCGCAGTATTATACAGGCTTAATCAAGGGTTATTTTGACGGCGAACCGCCGGCGGAGTATTTTCCGTTATTAGCGTTGTATATGGTTGATAGTTATTTGGAATGGGGTTATGACCCAAAATGCGTCCTTGATTGGTTCGATGATATGCGGAATCCCGTGCCTACATGGTATCCTTTCGCAAATAGAATAATCGGTATCAAAAGCGGATATTTCGTTTTGAAATATCCGCTTTGCTTCATTATTCCTACGATTTCCTAAATATAAAATCAAACTTCTCCCGCGCGGCTTCGATGTTAATCGTCGCTGCGTTTTCGTATTCGATGAGCGTGTACGCCGCTTTTATCAAATGGTTGAACTTCGGGTCTTCGTACGCCTTGCAGATAAAAGATTGCCGCGGCGAATTGATGTCCTCGCCGCTGATTTGGAAGAACCCGTTGTCCGCACACAGTTTCATAATGCGATCGAGTTGCGCGGGCGTGTTGCGCGTGGGCATGTACGTCACCGCGTCGAACCCCAGCTCCTTAAGCACATCTATCAGCAAATCGAGGTAATCGTCCTCGAACTTCTGCGTCCGTTTGTCGCCGGTAACGGAATCGCCCACGTCGCCCAGATAAATATAAGCGGCAATCCCGCCGTATTCGCGAACCATCTTGATGAAATCCTTCACGTCGGGACATTCTTTTGTAGCGTTCACATAAATCTTTTCTACCATGTTAGCTTTTAAAATTCCTAAAATATCATACTCATAATAATCCGGATGATATTCGAATTTCTTCGAACCATCTAATATATCGTTTAAAAATTTTGTAACTTCCTCCGGCGTTTGATATTTATTCACGATTTTCTTAACCAAAGCGAACAGGATGTGCCTTTCGGTCACCGAACCGCCTAAGCGATAATTAGAAATCGGCAGCACGTCGCGGTCAAAATCCAAATAAATCCCCGTCAAATCGGTGATGTTCCCGCACATCCGGCGGTTGCGCTCGTTCCTGAACGCGCGGTACGGCGCGAAATAATCGTTGACGTTTTCGATATTCTGGTGCGGGATCCCGTGCATCGCGACGTAAATCACCGAATTCTGATCGGGATTGTTGATTCTGCGACCGTTCAAAATCGTTTTCGACATATCGACGCGGCACTCGATGCCGACAGTCACGGGCATATCAAACTCTTTGCCCGCGTGAATAAATTCCCATGCGCCGCCGACGGAATCGTGATCCATGATACCCGCCGTTTTTAGTCCGTTCTGCTTCGCCAATTGCACAGCCGTCGCGGGCGTGTACGGCGAGAATGAGTAGGTTGTGTGGATGTGGTTGTTGACGTATTGTGTCATTTTATCATCTCCTGTATGCGTATTATTTAGAGTTACGGAATGTATCTAATCGTTCCTTCATGCAATAAGGAATCACTAATTTTGTAATTTCTTCGGCTGTAATACCCAAATTACATTGTCCCGCATGATGACTGTCGCGGTAAACATCGCATGAATGATATTCTCCGCATTCCGTGCAGTTAGCATACCCTTTCTCTTTAGAACAGGTATAGCCTCGGCAAAATTTATTCCTATCTAAATTACATCCCGAACAGTGGAAAATACCTTTTCCTTTTTCACTGGTAGATGGGCGCTCTCTTCTTTCCGGAATACAATTATTATAACAAATCCAATCCATATAAACGAAGTTATCACTTCCCGTGATTTGGATTCCTTTATAACTCTGATATCCAAGACACAAATCGCACCGATAGCCGCAGATGTATCCATTCGGATTAGGATTAACCATGAGCTGGTCTATTGGACGATGAAAACGGATTGGCGCAGATTTTTTTAACACATCGAAAACATCTTCCAACAAGGTTTTGTCAGTGATTCGGAAGTTTTCATTTGCGATATTTACATAAAAGCCATCGTCGTCAAGCGTGACAGTAGCCAACTGGTCGCCGTCCGCTTTGAACACAAGCGAGGATTTTCCATCCCAGATTTCATCCGCCATATAAAACCAGCGGATATACCCAAGCAATTTAGAAAAAGCCGTGAACGCGCCTTTTAACTGCGGTTCCAATTCTTTCGGCGGCGTTAAGATCCTTCCGTCGTCTGTGTAAAAATGATACATCATTTCAGCATCTCCTGTCCGCCCGTGACCGGCACTGCCTGTCCCGTTTCATACTCCTGTTCCACGATGTAAAATATCGCGCGGGCGATGTCTTTGATTTCGCAGCCGCGTTTAAGCGGTACTTTATCCACGTAAGATTTCCGCACGTCGTCGATCGTTTTCGCGCCCGGAACTTTTCCCGCTTTGAGGTATTGAACCAGCAAGCCCTTTTCCGGGTCGGACCAAAGCGGTCCGCTCAGATAATTGCCGGGACAAATAGCGTTGACTTTGATATTAAACTCGGCGAGTTCAAGCGCGAAACTCTGCGTCAGCCCGATAGATCCGAACTTACTTCCGGCGTAAGCGGAATTTTTATTGCTTCCGGTAAGTCCGGATTTCGAACTGATTTCTATAATATCCATCATATAACCGGGCGCGTACTTGTGCTGGATTTTCATCGGCACGACGGCATATTTGACGCAAAGGAAATACCCAGTGTAATTGACCGCCGTGATTTTGTCGAACAAACTTCTCTGCATTTCTTCAAGGCTGCCCGCTATCGAGATTCCGGCATTATTTACAAAAATGTCAATGCCTCCGTACGCAAGCACGGTTTCGTCTATCATATTTTTGACGGACATTTCGTCGGTGACGTTGACCGCGACGGCGAGCGAATTTTCGATACCGTCCGAAGTTATTTTCGCGCCGTCGTAATTCATATCGGCGATGACGACATACGCGCCCTGAGCGGTCATTTCCTCGGCAATACCTTTTCCGATTCCCTGCGCCGCGCCTGTAATGACCGCGACTTTATTTTCAAGCCGTTTGTTAGACGATGAAGCAAGCGCGACCTTTGTGCGGTAACTTTCAACTTCCCAATTTACGATAAAGTCGATGAAATCGGCAGGCAGCGCCTGGCAGCCACCGAAAGATTTTGCGTAAGTGTAAATTTTAATCGCGTCGAGGAAAACGATTTCGGCGGTTAGGACCTCTTTATACGTTGTTCCGCACGCGAAGAAACCAACGTTCGGCACGAAAATAATCTTCGGTTTGTAATTATTTTTCGCGACGAAATCATCAAACTGCGTTTTAATATCATAGTCGTTTATAATCAAAATCTCTGCTTTGTAGTAAACGATGTGATCGGGCGAGAAACTTTTAGTTTGCGGATCGTAGTTCAAAATATCTTTGCCAGTTTGGAATTTCGCCAAACCTCCATACAACATTCTAATCGCCGGAGCGAGATTCAAAACTTTCTCTTTATCAAATTCCACATCTGAAAAATCCGGCTCATGCTGGATTTTTGATTTCAAAACAGTCATCACATTCTCCGCCATAACGTCAATCTCTTCAACAGTATCAGCCGCGAAAACCACTCCGTGGTTTTGCAGGAACATTAAAGTTTTGCCGCCGATTCGTTTTCTACATTCAAGCGCGAGTATATACCCTGGCTTGCATAACGGAATCCATACCGCGTCGGGGAATAATTCCTTCATCAATTTTTCGCCGTTCACGGAGCAGGTCAAACCGTTGACAAGCGCGGGATGTACGTGCAAAACATACTTCTGCGGAAACAAATCGTGCATCAGCGTTTCAACGCTCGGACGACGGGTTTCGCCTTTGGAGCGCGCGTCCATCATGTCGGCTAACACTTCCGCTTCACGCTGTGTTTCATCATCGGAGTAAGTTTTATCCCACATTTCCGCGAGCGCTTTTCTATCCATTTTGACAAATTCATCAGGCTTGATATTTGAAAGCGAAGTCCCCGAACCTTTAATATATAAGACATTTTCATCTTTGTAGGATGTATTCCCGCCGCCCGCAAGCACGAATTCCGCTTTGGAACCGTATTTATTCGACATTGCCGCAAGTAAATCAAGTTCAAACATACTTATATCTCCTTTGCGTTAGCGAAAATAAAATCTTCCGCTTTTTTGCACCACAAATTGTTGTTCGCTTTAACGATTTTATCGAGTTCGGCGTAGAACGGGTCAGTTTTTCCGCGCTCAGCGAAATCCGCGATTGCGACCAACGGCATATTTTTGTTGGTGTAAATCAACTTTTTCCCGCCGGGTATACTCGGAAGGTTGATTGTCGTATCGACAACCGTATTCAAACCGCCGATATGCGTTATCATCGCGGCCGGGTCGATGAGACCTTTTTCCATCATTTCAATCGACTCGATCATATCGTCGGTATTGCCGCCGCTTGTGCCGACGACGTGCGTCGAAGCGTAATGTACGTTGTAGAAGTTAAATTCTGCGGAGAACGCCGTATTCGTCGGACCGGCGAAAAAGTTCAAACATCCGTCGCGTCCGAGTAATTTGTCGGCCATTTCAACGACAGGTCTTACAGGAGCGAATACAAATACATCGTCGAAACCTTTACCGTCCGTCAAATCCATCAAATATTTTATAGGATTCTCAAAATTGTTTGTGTTGACATAGTAAAGTTTAACGCCCTTTGATGCGGCTTTTTCGACCGATAGAATCTCCGCCGCACGTGCCAATCTCGCGTTGTCGATGTCAGTTACTACAATCATAGCGGGTTTGATTTCGCGGTTGATTGCGTAATCTATCGCGCCCAACCCCATCGGTCCCGCGCCTGCGAGAATCGCCATATTACCGCCGTTGATGATTTCCATCTGATGGACATAACTTCCGGATTTCGTGTGGTAGCTTGCGTGGAACGCGCCGATGATGCACGACATCGGTTCGGCAAGCGAACCGTAGAAGTACGTGTCGCTGTTGTATCTGAGCAGGCAGCCACATTCCATAACCTCGTTCGGAATGATTATATATGTCGCGTCGCCGCCGATATAATTGTACGAATAACCCGGAGCGTCGAGCGATCCTTTGTAAAATAATGCCGGTTGGATCGCGAATTTTTCTCCGGCTTTGAATTGGTCTTGCCATTTCGCGCCGACTTCGATAATTTCGCCGCAGAATTCGTGACCGATTATAACCGGATTTTCCGCTACATTATTGGGAACGCGTTTGTGGTCTGCGCCTTGGATCGCTGCTTTGTGCGATGACATGCATAGGCTGTCGGAAATAATCTTCGCCAATATTTCATCATCTTTCATTGCCGGAAGTTCGAATTCCTCCAACCTCAAATCGTTTTTGCCGTATATTCTTACTGCTTTGGTTTTCATTTTTTATTACCCCTTTTCTTAAGTTTTTCAAATAAATTATTGATTCGTTCGGTTCGGATTGCTTTTTCGGCGTGATTGATTATGAGTTCATCGCCGATTTCGCCTGTTAAAATATCACCCTCGGAAATTTCAAACGGTAATTTCGAAACATTTACTTCGATGACTTCTTCATCATCCGTTATAAGTACCACAATATTGTCAACAATACGGTCAACAGTAAAATTAATAACAATCACCCCCTTGAAAAATTAATTGTTTTATGGTATTATTGTAACATTAATATTTTTTTATGTCAATACGGTGTGAAAATATCACACTTAGCACAATATCAATAATAATCGCGCACAAACGCGCAATAATAAGCAGGTTTGAAAATGTTTGCATACGAAAGACGAAATAAAATTAAACAATTATTAACAAATGATAAAACAGTCACGGTGGAGAATTTATCGAAACAATTCTTCGTGAGCGAATCGACTATCCGCCGCGACCTTGATAAACTCGCGGACGACGGAGCTATTCGCCGCACTTATGGCGGCGCATTTATGCTGGAAAATTTGACCAACGATCTGCCGATTACAATCCGTGAACACGAAAACATCGACGCGAAAAATATAATCGCGCAAAAAGCGGTTAAATACATCCAGGACGGCGCAACGATAATAATGGATACAAGCAGTACGGTCACGGCTTTGGTGCCGTTGTTGAACGTTTTTGAAGGATTGACCGTTATCACGAACGGAATCAAGACTACCTATCTTCTGAATTCCTACGGTAAAATCACGACGTACTGCACGGGCGGACGGTTGCGTGAGCATAATATGTCGCTCGTAGGCACGACGACGTGCCAGCGGCTGGGCGAAATCAACGCCGATATCGCGTTTATTTCGTGCAGGGGATTGTCGGTTGAAAAAGGCGTCACGGAATCCTCCGAGGAGGAAGCACAGGTGAAGAAAGCAATGATAAACGCCGCGTCGAAAACGATTCTTTTGTGCGACGCGAGCAAGCTGGATATGGTGCTGATGAACCGCGTGTGCGAAATTAAAAGCCTGCACGCGATAATTTGCGACGTGCAAATGCCGGAGAAGTTTAATAGATTTTGCGTGGACAACGGGGTAAGATATGTATAATCAGGAATATTTAAATATAATTGAAAAGAGAAACGAGTTCGAAGTATTTACTTACAAGGATTCGTTGAGATTCAATATATTATTTAACGATTCGCCGAGTTCGGAAATCGTTGACAGATTTATTATAGAAATCAAACATTACATGAATGAAATTAAAAAAGGCACAATTCTCTTGTGGTACTCGCAGGTAAACGGATTTTCCAACGAATTGATTGACAAATTGGAAAATCACGATGAGCCGTATCATTTCTACAAATTTCAAATTGAAAAAGATAATATTAATCCAAACGTTGATTTAAAAGGTTTAGAAAAACG
>WREN01000122.1 GCA_009779295.1 Oscillospiraceae bacterium
ACGGTTCTCTCCGGCCGCCCAATGGAATTGTCGCTTGCGCCGGAAATAATGGGGCGGATATTCGGCGGTTCGGGCAAGCCGATCGACGGTTTGGGCGACGTTTACCCCGTGATGACGCGCAATATAAACGGTTTACCGATAAATCCGGTATCGCGAGTATATCCGAAAAACTATATCAGCACGGGAATTTCGTCAATCGACACGTTATGTACTCTCATCCGCGGGCAAAAACTGCCGATATTTTCGGGTTCGGGCATGAAACACAACGAACTCGCCGTACAAATCGTGCAGCAAGCGCGAACGGTTTCGGATGATGGGACGAAGTTCGCAATCGTTTTTGCGGCGATGGGCGTTAAAAACGACGTAGCGGAATTTTTCAAACGTTCGTTCGCGTCTACAGGCGCGATTGACAGAGTCGTGATGTTTCTCAATCTCTCCAACGACCCCATCATTGAACGTATCCTAACGCCGCGGCTGGCGTTGACCGCCGCGGAATACTTGGCGTTCGAGCTTGATATGCACATCCTCGTCGTGATGACGGACATGACCTCCTACGCCGAAGCGGTACGCGAATTCAGCTCGTCGAAGGGCGAACTCCCCGGAAGGAAAGGATTCCCCGGTTATTTGTACTCGGATTTGTCCTCTATGTACGAGCGCGCGGGAATAATCGACGGAAAAGCCGGCTCTATAACGCAAATCCCTATCCTCACCATGCCGAACGACGATATAACACATCCGGTTCCCGACCTCACCGCGTATATCACCGAGGGGCAGATCGTTTTAGACCGCGAACTCGACGGGCTTGGGATCTATCCTCCGGTTAATATTCTCCTGTCGCTTTCGCGGTTGATGAAGGACGGAATCGGCGCGGAGTATACGCGGGAAGACCATTCGGCTCTCGCAAACCAACTCTTTACGGCGTATTCGCGCGTTCAGGACGCGCGCGCGCTTGCGTCTGTTATCGGCGAAAGCGAACTTTCGAAAATCGATCAGAAATATATCAAATTCGGAAATGAATTTGAAAAAACGTTTATAAGTCAGACGATGGATGAAAATCGGAGTATCGGGCAATCGCTTGATTTGGGTTGGAAATTGCTGTCGCTGCTGCCTGAAAGCGAGCTTGACCGCGTTGATAAAGAAACGCTGGAAAAACATTATGGTGTATAAACAGGTTTACCCAACCAAGGGTAATTTATTAAACACGAAAAAATCTTTAGAACTTGCGCGTACCGGATATGATTTAATGGATCGCAAACGCAACATTCTCATTAAAAAGATGATGTCGCTCATTAAAAACGCGGAAGAATTGCAGGATTTGATTTATAAAACATACGAAGAAGCATATAAAATGCTCGGGAACGCCGTCGTCACTTTGGGGAATATCGACGATATTGCCCGGTTGATACCTGTTGAGAATAGTGTAAACGTCAGTTTTCTCAGCGTGATGGGTGTTGAAATCCCTGAAATAACGCTGGAAACAAAAGAAATAAAGAATTATTTCGGTTACGACCAAACTAATTCTTTGCTTGACGAAGCGTATATTAAATTCGAAGAGGTTAAACGTTACACGGTCATGTTTTGCGAGATTGAAAACGCGGTTTTCTATCTTGCGCACGGTATCAAAAAAACGCAGAAACGCGCAAACGCGTTGAAATCCGTGATTATCCCGAGATTTGAATATATCGTTCACTATATCACTAACGCGCTTGAGGAGAAGGATCGCGAGGAGTTTTTCAGAATGAAAGTTTTAAAGAAGAAAAAATTGATCGATTGAATTTTTCCTCGCGGCGATCAAATCAAAAATCCTATCGAGATCGCCTTTGAACGGGTTGATACTCGTCCGCGCGCCCGGATTTATTTGCGTGCCGATGTTCACGCGCAGGGTAGGGTATTCCTTGCCGGTTACGGTGAAATCCAGCACGCGGATGGTTTTGTATTTGTACTTGATAGTGTCGAAATGGACGTAACGCTCGATTTTCAGCGACTTCGCGAACGCGTGAATCGCATGGGCGATCTCAAGGCTCTCGTCGCTTACGCGCCGGAGCAGTTCGTCATAATTCGGCGAGTAGCTTTTGAAAAGCTGGCGGAATTCGCAGTGCGCGAAATGATGGCGACCGGGCGTTTTCCGCATATTCGGCGATTGCTCCATCGTTGCCATCGCGTGAATCATTTGCGGATATTTTTCATTTATTAAAGTTTCAGGATTCAATCCCGTGCGCTCCAACGGTGTGAGACAATCTGCATCCTTTATCTTTCTGTTAAGAGCAATACTTTCAAGCGTGTCGCGGTATTGCCGCGCCGTGAATGGCGTATAGAGTTCCGCGTTGGCGTACATATCCTCGCAGAGTTCGTTGAAATATGCGTACCATTGATAGCAACCTTCAAGCACGTCGGACGTGCATTTTTCTTTTACGGCGGCGGTCAGTGAAACTTCCGGTGGCACAAGTCCGACCGCCCACCACCAGACCTCCCTGTGGAAATCCGATGGAAATTCGCTTTGATTTTTATCGAACAGCATTTTAAAATTCTCCTTTTTCAATTCACGTTTCACTTGATAAAATATCACGAAATGATTGTTTGACATTTGGTAATTTATGATTTACAATAGTATCAGAATCGATTCGAATAAAATTAATTAAATGAGGTAAAACAAATGTCAGTATATTTTAGTGAAAAATTCAAACAGTTGCGCAAAGATAAAGATTTAACGCAGGAGCAAATCGCGGATATTTTCCACGTGTCGCCTCAATCCGTCAGCCGTTGGGAAACGGGCGCGAACTACCCCGACGTGGAAATTTTGCCGCATTTGGCGATATTTTTTAAAGTCACGGTTGATGAGTTGCTCGGAACCGAAGCAATACTCGGTGAGGAAAAAGCGAAAGAATACATTCGCGATATTCGGAATCTGCTTAACTCTGGGAAAGTAAATGAGTCAATAGAATTAGCGCGTAAAGCTGTAAAGGAATATCCTTTGAATTATGATTTACAAGGGCTTCTTATGCACGCATTAATTACAGGAAATTCCGACGGAAAATTTAAAGATGAAATAATATCAATAAGCGAAAGGATAATAAATAATAACCCCAATAATTTGGGAATTAAATGGGAGCTTATTAGGCAGTATTCAATTGGGGGCATGAAAGAAGAAGCGAAAAAAATCGTATATACTTTACCCAGTGAAGCATATTTCACGCAGGATTTAACTATGAAATATGTATTAGAAGGCGAAGAATTAACAAATGATTTAAAATTGCGTATCATAAGATTCACAATAATTTTGTGCGATTTAATCGGAATGTACGCGAATACAGCGGATTTGGATTTGTTGCAAACGATTGAGTGCATGAAAGCGGTGCAACAAATTGAAAATTTGGCATTACCAATAGCTGGTGAAAAAACAGACCACATTAACAATGCGTTTAATAACATCCACATAGCAAAATTATACTGCGAAGCAAGTGAAATTGAAAACGCATTGCTATATGTTGAAAAAGCTGTACAAGATTCGATGTATCATCTTGAAATTATGTACACACCGGATGAACATGGGAATAATTCTTTTCCGTGGTCTACACCACGCAATTTACCTTGGATTCTGTGGAAAGACCATCTAATGAAACCGCAGTTCGATATTATCAGAAACGACGAGAGGTTCATCAAATGCTTCGAATTGCTCAAGGCGAATTCTCACGAATTGAAGTGAATCAAAACGTTCTGGCTTTCTAATATTCCCTGCAATTCTTTTACATCAATATCAATAATGCTTTTTCCCGTTTGTATGGCTAACGCACTTGCGTTTCCTGCGGCCTGACCTGTGATTATAGCGGGCGGAATCACGCGCACAACATCCCAAGCGTAGCCTTCGCCGGAAATACTTCTGCCCGCTGTGATCAGGTTGTCGAAACCCGTCTTTACAAGCGTCCTGTAGGGAATTTCAAACAGGTAATCCTTGCGGTCGAAATCGCAAATCGCCGCGATGGAATCGTCGAAATGCTTATACGCGTCGTCGGGCGTGAGCGTGTAATCGCCGTCGATACGGCGCGTCGTTCTGAACTGCGCCATGGCAGGAACCGTGACAATATCGCGGGTTTTCCTGTCATCTTTTTTTATTTTGTTCAGCACTTCGATGTGATTCTCAACGATGTAATTCGTAACGTCCGCGCCGTCCGTGCCTTTCCAAAACGGCTTGCCTTCGGGGTGATTCTTACCGTATAAGTTCGCGTTGCCGCCGTAATACTGCACGAGCAGACGCGAAATATCTTCTTTTTCGATTGCCGTTTTACAGCTATTCATATTCGCGCCGAACACAAAGAAGGTGTTGTAGTTGTTACCCTGAATGGTCGGAACGCCAGCACGGTATAAAACATCGGCGTCGCCCGTCGTGTCAACGACTATCTTCGCGCCGTAATAACTGCGCCCGGATTTGTTTTCGACAATCAATCCGGCGCAATGATTCCCTTCCATGACAGGTTTGGAAATGATCGTGTCGAACAGAATCTCCACGCCTTCGTCTTTTATAAATTCCGTGAGCGCCAATGTGAAAACCCCGTGCGAAAATTTCGAAACGTATCTTGATTTTTTCTCCGGTACATCGTTTTTCCATTCTTCCGGAATTGTATCGTAGCCGTATTTGATCGCCAATTGGAGCAATTCATCGTTCATGCCTTTAATGATTTGCGTTCCGCGGCCGTCGCACATCGGAACAAACCAGTTCACAAGCCCTATAGTAGCCAAACCGCCGAGACTTATCGTTTTTTCAATCAGCAGAACGTTCCTGCCCATTCTCCGTGCGGATACCGCCGCCGCTACGCCCGCGACTCCGCCGCCCGCGACAATTATATCGTAATCGCCAATGTGAGGAATCGATTCTTTGATTTCAATCGTTTTCATGTTTTTGCACCTCCGAATAAAAACACCCGCCGCCTGCATCGCCAACAAGTTGGTGTTGGCACACCTTTTTGCGAAAGAGGGCAAAGAAACGTTCCAATTCCCAGCCCTCTTTTGTAAAGAGGGTGGCACCGCAGTGCCGGGTGTTTTTACCTATTATATCACACTCTCAATATTTTTACAATAAGTTTTTAATATATGACATATTGTTGTCAGGATGGTGTGGTATAATGGGGAAAATGGTTAGGGAAAGAGGGGATTTGAAATAATCGATTTTACTAAAATAACAGCTTGCGGAGAATGTTGTGTTGGTTGTAAGAAAAAAGAAAACGGATTGTGCGAAGGTTGTATAGAATCCGACGGGCATTGCAAAGAATGGGCGGAATCGGGGCAATGTCCGGTACATAAATGCGCAAAAGAACATGGTGTACAATTCTGCGGACTATGCTCCAAATTTCCATGCGGCGACCTGACAAAAAAGATACATTGGAACCCCAATATTGTTGAACATTTAACAAAACTCGCTTACGATTACCGAAACAATAAACCTTATATTTCCGAAATTATAATGAACCGACCAACCGATGCTGACGAATCCGTTTATCCGTTTTCGCTGCCTGTGGTGAAAAATTTCGACACGTTGAAATTAACAAGCAGCGTCACATTCTTCGTCGGCGAAAACGGCACGGGTAAGTCAACGTTATTGGAAGCGATCGCCGTAAGTTACGGATTCAATCCCGAAGGCGGCTCGAAAAATTTCAATTTTTCCACCAAAGAAACCCATTCTGATTTATACAAGTATCTAACATTGGTGAAAGGAATCTACAAACCGAAGGACGGATATTTTTTGCGCGCGGAAAGTTTCTACAACGTTGCGACGGCAATCGAACATATGGACGCGATTCCGGCAGCCGCTCCGCCAATCAAAAAATCCTACGGCGGGAAATCGCTGCACGAACAATCTCACGGCGAAAGTTTTTGGTCGTTATTGATGAATCGGTTCTACGGCAACGGGTTATATCTGCTTGACGAACCGGAAGCCGCGCTTTCACCGTCCCGTCAAATGGCGTTACTGTCACGAATATCCGAATTGGAAAAGTTGAATTCACAATTCATCATCGCGACACATTCGCCGATACTGCTCGCGTATCCGAACGCGCAGATTTTCGTCTTGACCGATGACAAAATCGCGCTGACCCCTTACAAAGAAACGGAACATTATATAATCACAAAACAATTTTTAAACAATACGGAAGGAGTATTGAAATATTTATTATGAGTTTCATCGAACTATCACAATCACGGCGGAGTATCAGGAATTTCCAACGAAAGGAAGTCGCAAAAGAAGATTTAATCAAACTAATTACCGCCGCGCAATCCGCTCCGAGCGCGGGTAACCGTCAGCCTTGGCATTTTTTCATCATCACCGATAAAATTATCCAAACCGAAATAAAAAACGCGTGCGGCAATCAGGAATTTATGCTGACTGCGCCCGCATTTATCGTGGTTTGCGCGGATATCAAACGCAGCGAGGCGCGATACGGCGACAGAGGCAGGCATTTGTATTGCATACAGGATACCGCGGCGGCTGTTCAGAACATTCTGTTGTGCGCTAAAGATTTGGGATTGGGAACTTGTTGGTGCGGTGCGTTTAATGAATCAAAAGTATCTGAAATTTTACAACTGCAAAAAGATATGCGGCCCGTTGCGATTATTCCGGTAGGGTATCCGGTGAGCGAACCAGTTCCGACAAAACGTAGACCAATTGAAGAAATAATAACTTTTAAAGGAGATTTTTAAAATGGGTTATAAATCAATCGACGAAATGATTAACAGCATCAAAGACTATGCAAAACATTTTCAAAATCCTGTTCCGGAAAATTTCCATATTCATTCGGATTATCTAATCGACGGCATAACCGAACCGGAGTTTTGCGCGGCGTATGAACAATACCGCCAAACT
>WREN01000123.1 GCA_009779295.1 Oscillospiraceae bacterium
AAGTTTTACGCAAGAGAAAAACTGATGGATTTAAATTTAAATAAATTGCAAAGTTCGAATCCGTTTGAAGCACAATCGCCGTTTATACGGATTGAGGGGCATTACTCGTCAAGAGGTAATAATCCGATTACACTAATGGAATTTGATGAAACCATAGACTTAAACGACCAGCAAGGCAAAGTGATGTTCACCGGCGAGATAAATATTATCAATAACCGCGCTCTGGTAGTTAATGTTTTTGGGAATAACAGCGGCGACGCTATCGGTATCAGGATCACTAACGAATCTTACGGCGAGCCTGCTATATGGGATTTCGTAATCAAGCTCGATTTCGAAGGCTGGCGCGAATTTGTTCTGGTTGAGCGCGATAACGGAACATTGCTGGAATATAATAGTTTCCCGCGTACCGCATGGGATTATTACGCGTATTTGCGCGGCGTATGTGATTATACGCGCGTTTCAAGCATAACGGTTTTCAAACACGGAAAGTGCGAGGGCGTGAAGATGTCAAGTATCGTCGCGGCACAGCATGTCAGCAATCCGATAAAGAATCCAACGGTTCAGGTAGGGGATTCGTCCGTTACGTTCAATACTACAATAAGCGAAACTCAGTATTTGGAATATATTGACGGGACCGCGAAACTCTATTCAACAGACGGCAGTTACGTTGATGTAGCGGTGACTGGGGAGATGATTATCCCGCCGGGCGATTTCACAGCGATTATGTCTGCGGATGAGTCTGATATACCTTTGCGCGCGACCCTTACTTTCGGTTTTACCGGACCGGAAGTGAAATGAATCCCACCACCGTCTGCGGACGGTCCCCCTCCCTAACGCCAACAAAGTTGGCGATTGACAAGGGAGGTAGGGAACTCCGCCCTCGGCGTCCCGCCGTTCCATAAAATAAAAAATCTCCGGAAAATTAATATCCGGAGGTTTTTAAATTTAATTTTACTTTAAAAATTCCAAATCACTAATAACTTCATCCCAGTCTTCATATGCCGCGCTTAAAACAATCGGAATATTATTCTCGGACACGATACCATAACAGGATTTCAATTCATCTTTGTCGGCAGAACTGTATACGGGGTTGTTTACCGAATAACATTGACCGAATTTATCAACCAAAGCGGAACTCAACATCAACAACGAAGCGAATGGCAAATCATTTTTGTAATCATATCCCTCAACTTTCGCGAAAGCGGTATTCACAGCGAAGTTTTTGACATTATCTTTTATTCCCCAAGAATTTTGAGATGTATAAGGTCTGTTCTGCACATACATAATTATGCCGCGTTCATCGCATAATTTTTGAATTTGTGCTATCGATTTTTCTAATCCCTGTCTGCATTGTTCGCCTGTCCATTCGTTTTCTGCGTTGCGCTGTAAAGTGAAAACAGCGGCTTCGGCTTCGTAGAGTTTAGCCTTGTCGAGTATTGCCGCTATCCTGTCCATGGCTTCTTCGGTTCTTCCCGGAATATTTCCTATAAGCGATAAATCCGGATAATGATTTATCATACTTGTGAAGTCCGCCATAATTTTTACCTTTTGAAGTTTCACATAATGTGCTTCCCTTTTAGCCGCGGTTATATCCAATTTGTCGAGATATTCCGCGCTTACCATAATACCCTTGAAATGATGTGCAAAAGTCGGATGCTGCAGCAGATAATCCTTTACGGATTGTCTGTTATCTATTTTTAGGAACAACGACTTATCCTGCGCAACGGGTAAACTCTCAGGAGAAATATTCAACTGTGCTTCGGATGTTGTTACGCGCCAAATCTGGCAGTCTCCAGCTTGAATGGAATATACTCCCGATGTTCCGGAACCTATACCATCTTCCCGCATAAGGGGCAGATATTCCTCGTACTTATTAGCGAGATCCGAAATATCAAGCCTTTCGACATTTATCAAAATGCCTTCGTGACAGATAATATCAAACTGTTCATCGTTGAAATGACTGTTAGCGACATACAATGTATATTCACCTGGTTTTATAATATTGACGCAGTAACGCAGGTTTTTATTGTTGACGCTGATAATCCGCAAGTCGTTGAAAGAGTTCTCGAAAACTTTTTTAACTTCTGGTATAAACGAATAAGGCTGAACAATCGGTTTATTGATTACATTTTCTTTGCTGTAAGTTTGGTCGTCAAAATTGAGACCGTAGCCGTCAATTATTATCGTCTTACTTTTGAAGAAGTTTAAATAATCCGGGTCATATTTTGTAAGCCCGATATATTTGTTCACAGTTTCGGCAAACACGATCAGCTTACCGCCGCCGCAAACATAATCTTTGAGTTTCAGGTACAACTCCAGCGTAAGCTCGACGGAACTGAGTATCACCGTCAGAGCGTAACGGTTTAATATCGCGCCGCGTATATCGCTCAGGAAAACGTCCGCTATTTCGCCGAACGGAGTTGGAGGGTCGAATCCGCGCTCATCGCGGAAATATCCTGCGTCTTCATATCCGGGGTACAGCATGGTAAGCAGCGTATGGAGCTGATAATCACCGATATTGTACGGCAGATTTCCCCATACTTTGTATATTCCGTCCGTGTACAAATGACGCGGCGGAACCCATCCGGCAAAGAAATCCGCGACAATCGCAAGCGGAGTGTACATCGTACCGGGATCGGGGTAACGTTCCGTGAATTTTACGCAATCCCTCTGTATTTCGCCGATCGGGGTGAGTTTATTTTTTCTGCCGCCGATCACATAACAATTTTCGGTATCCGTTTCATTTCCGGTTGTAAACCAGCAATTCTCAAACCCGAGGATATTACAGTTGTACATATAATGGTTATACATGAGCCGTTTCAACAATCCCAAACTTGTTCCGGCAAAACGCCCCATTTCGTAACCGTTTGATTTATCAGCTTCCTTACCTTTTACGCTGTACTCTTTGAATCCCCAGCGGTTCCATACAGAAGCGTTTCCGTACCACAGGAGCCCGTACTGCTTCCCCGCGCCGCGTATGAACGAGAACCACATCGGGCTTGACGGCAATCCCTGAGCGGTTTCGGCGCCGAGCATAATTGAATTGCCCTCTTTGGCGAAATAGTGAAGGAACGTGAGCGAAGCCAACGTAACCGTATGGTTGAGCATGTCGTCAAAAAGCTTCTCAAAATATTTTTGAAAATTTTTATACTGCGCCCGTCGGCAATCGGCAACCGGTGCGTATGTGCCGGAATAACTCATATACCGTCCGTCCTGCTCCCCGTTATCATACCCAAGGAAACGGTTGCCAAGTTTTTCGCGCATGATTTTATCCGCATTGGAAGGAATGACATATTCGCCCCAGATCGAACCGTTCGAAGGTGTTGATCCGGGAACATATCCCCAAAAATCGAACATATAAAGCCCGTCGCGTTTACACAATTTAACTAATTCCTCGAAATTTTCAGCGAAAAGCGTCGGATATACCGGCCAAAGCACTTTGCCGAGTTTAAAATGATTGACATACATATCAACCGTTTCTTCCATATGGATAATTCTTTGCATGTTGTTGTTCTGCGTGATAGCCGTATCCTGATTGTATGACTTATTTTGAATTTGTTCCGCAGGGAAACCGCGCAGCGATGTGAACTGTATGCGGTTTTCAAGCGCGTCCCTCGTCACAGCGGGCGCGGTTCTCTGAGTATACTCAGGATAATCTTCCGGGTTTATTTTATTAATATAAATTCTTTTACTCATTGATAATACTCCTTTGTTTAAAGCTCATCAAATTCAGCGAGGAGGATAGGCGGTATCCACTCCGTCGGGACGCGCTCGTCGGTGTCTAACACAACGCACGTTTGCAGCGGCAGACGCAAAGAATTCGTTGCGTCCTCAATATCGTCAAATGCGGATTCATTCATCCGCATCGGCAGCCACGCGATTTTTTCATAGTGCAGCGTATTCCCGTAAGCGTGCATGACGCGCTGCGGATTATTGCCGACAAACGTATACAGCAGCGGGCGCGCGATATACACCCACGGACCGACGTGTACGTAAAGGTGCTGGTCGATACGCTCAAGCCCGCCGTCACGCCGGACATTCGCGTTTTCGATGTAGGCAACAGCTAACAGCGCTTCGTATTCGCGGTTGTACAATGCAACCCAGGGAGTTGAACCCGGCAGGCGCTTGCCCATCGTCGGGTGGCGCGGCAAATCTGACGCGCAGGCGGTTTCGTATGTCCCGTCCATGTTGCGCCAAGCGATTTCCTGCGTCAGTTCGCGGTTGACGACGATCTCGCTGCCGCGGAGCGCGATGACGTCGCGGTCTTTCGTAAGCTCCATCGAAGTAGAGATTACGATCGGGCGGTAATCCGCATAGAAGAGATACGTGACGGAAATCTTTACGTCGTCGTACATCGGCATAGTACCCCAACGTTTGACCATAGCAAAAACAGGTCCAATATCCACTTCGAAATTCTCAGGCGGATCCCAGTCGGAAATGTGGTTCCACGGTGTGGGCGGCGCGTAGAAGTCAGGACTCCAGTTCATAGAGCCGTTTGTTTCGAGGTGGTGCGCGAAGGTCTGGTTCACGCCTTGCTTCACGGTCATCTCGTCGATGCCGCCGGAAGGCTCGTGAAGTTTTACGCGATAGAACGCGTTCTCTATAGTCAACGCGCGTCCCTCGCCCGAAACGGTCAAATTAGTTTTGTAATTAGGTTTTTCGGCGTTCGGATTGCCGTAGAAAATCAAATAAACCCGTTTCGCGTTTGCCTTCACCGACGCTGAAAACGCCACGTCGAAGTTCATCGTCGGCTGGCAATGCTTGTCGGCGAAACCTTCCCACTTTGAGACATTATACACCTGCGACGGGATTTCACGCATGTTTCCGGTTTCCGGGCAGACGGCGACCACGCGCACTTCGCGGACGGGGTCTGCGAGGCGGTCTAAATAAACGGCAATCGGCTGATGCACGGGTTCGTTTTCGCGGTCGATATCGTTGGGATTATCGAGAACTATCGCGGCGCAGTATTTCCAAGCCGGCAGAAACCAGCCGTTTTCTTCTACAGGCGGACATGAAATTTCTAACAATTCGCCCGATGAAAAAGCGACGTTGATTTCTGAGTCGTTACACGCGATTCGCAATTCGTTGTAAACATTCGCAGACAAAATTCCCTTTCGGTTATGAATTCCGTTATTAAACACATATACGTCGCGCAGCCATTTAAAATTATTGCCTTCGCAGTGCGAAACGGTTGTGTCAGCCGTTATTCCCGTAACGGCAATGCGTACACCGAAGTATGGGAAATCGGGTGTGGGGTATACATGAGAGATGAATTTTAGTTCCATAATTAAACCTCCTATTCGCCGAATATCCATCCGGCTTCGTCCGCTATTTCCTGCAGAGTGACCGCGCGGTGTTCGGTTTTTGAACGCAGTCCCGCATCAATCGTTGCTACGAATTCAAAAATCCGGTCGTAGGCGAGCGGTGGTTTGCGCGTGTCTATCATGTGCAAGAATTCGGCGGCGATGTCAATGATACCGGTGCGCAGCGTCGGCTCGGTGGTGTATTCCGACGAAATTCCGCGCTCCGCGTACACCTGTACATGGAATGCGTAAGTTCCGAAGCCCTCCATGTTCATAATGCCGACGGTACCGTCGTTAAATTCGAGACGGTATATTTCGTTTTTCTCGGTGCCGATGTGTTCGATAAAGTTGATTTTATAATCGTCGCCGTTTGAGAAACGCACGGCGCCGAGCAGGGCGGAAAGTGTGTGGACGGAGGCGTTTCGACTTTCCATCGGTGATTTGAAAGTGGAGACAACAAAACTGCATTTCCCGTAATTTTTGGTTAAGAGTTTCTTGTTGCAAATGTCATAGAGCAGAATCGATGATGAGAAAACCGGACAGTTGTATTCCCTTGCGGCGTTCAAGAGCGCCGCCGCGTCGGTTGCGTTAATAGCGAACGGTTTGTCGATAAATATCGGGATGCCTTTTTTTATGAACGGCATACAGAGCTCCAAATGATCCTCGCCGTAACCGCCGCAATTCCCGACTAATATCCCGTCAAACAAGTCAGGGTCCGCCATCTCCTCCAGCGTGTCGTATATTTTGCAGTTGAACGCGCGGGCGAAATTTTCTTCCGTACACGCCGGGCTGATACCTTTCATGCCGGTTTTAGACCAGCAGCCGGTTATCTCCGAATCGCGCAGAGGGATAACGGGGCTCCATTCGTTTTCGAGTATGTAGAGTTGACCGCCCGCCTGCAGGAACTCATAGCGGTCGGCTTTGCCGAGACAATAGGCGTAGATCAAGCCGTGGTTATCGGTTTTCACAACGCCGATACGCTTTTTCTTCTGAATTAAATTCATGGTCATTGTTGGGATAGCTGCTGACATAGTTCTTCCTCCTTTTATTTACGTCCAAAATAAGTTTCCAATTGGTCTTTTAAGTCTTGGGGAATGGTAGTTGGTACTGGGAATATCACGCTGTTTACGATTTTTTCGGTGAAATATATCATAAAAGCCGTGGTCTTTTCCATCGTAGCCGGGGATACAAGTTGAATCGCGTCATACCGGCTGTGCCCGATAGTTCCCGAACGCAGGAAGCTGAACGCCGGTACTCCCGCGTCTGCATACGCTGTGGAGTCGGATGAGTAAATGTTTTGATTGACAGTACAGGTAAAACCGATTTCCATTGCGATGAACTTTAACATATCTCCGACTTCTTTTTGGGTTGTCATCGCAAATTCGTGGTGACCGATGATCTGTCCCGCTAAATCTACGTTTATCATCAGCTTTGTCGCTTTTATTTCGTCCGGTTTGGATGTGATATGGTAACGGCTGCCTAAAAGTCCCTTTTCTTCCGCGCCGAACCAGATAAAACGCAA
>WREN01000124.1 GCA_009779295.1 Oscillospiraceae bacterium
GAATACAAGTCCGGCTTACGCAAGAAACGCGTCGTATTACGCGGAAATATACAGCAAACTGCGCAAATCCAATTATTTTTCGGAGGAAATTAAGAAGATAATCAGGGATACGCCGGAGAAAGAGTATGCTGTAATGCAGAAAGGCGACGGTGAATGGGCATTCTTCGAGAAGTATTACACGAAACAGAAGTTATATGATATAAACACCGCAGGCAGAACAGAAATGCAGGTCACGAATCCGTTTGACGCGCAAGCGCCGTTTTTTATACGCATTGAAGGGCATTTGTCGTCGAAGGGCGCGAATGAGAGAACGCTCGTGGAAATTGACGAAAATCTGCAAAGAAAGTTAACGTTCACCGGCGAAACCGATATTTCAGGTACCCACGCGTTCATCGTCCGCGTACTCGGCAACAACAGCGACGACGTTATCGGTATCAGGGTTAAGAGCGAATCGATGTACGACGACGCAGTGTGGGATTACGCAATTAAACTCGATTTCGAGGGGTGGCGCGAATTCGTGCTGGTTGAGCGCGAAAACGGCTCGCTTGAGGAATATCCTTTCCCGCCAGCCAGCCATTACGCTCTCTATCGCGGACCGTGCGAATACGGACGCGTGTCGGATATTTCGGTGTATAAGTTCGGTAAGTGCGAAGGCGTTCAGATGGAAAATATCGCAGCGGCAACGCATTTGAGCAATCCGATTAAGAATCCGACCGTGCAAATCGGCGGAACGTCCGTTACGTTCAATACTTCAATAGGCGAATCGCAATATCTGGAATATTTCCACGGCGACACAACGGCGAAACTCTATTCGGTAGACGGACTATTCGTCGATGTAACGGTAACTGTAAACGGAGACGCGAATGTTCCGGCGGGAGATTTCACGGCAGTTATGTCTGCGGAAGCATCGAATATGCCGTTGAGAGCGACATTGACGTTTGGATTTACGGGACCGGAAGTAAAGTAATAATGCAAAATTAAAGGATGGGCATCGAAATTCGCCCATCCTTTTCATTTACCACGTTTTCCTCATCTTGACCGTGATCCAATCCGATTCCGGCCGCCATAGACCTACATATTCCCTTGTCACGACGAACCCGACACTGCGATAAAACGCCTGCGTTGAAACGCATACGGGTTTCGTTTTCACCGACCACGCATAGAGTTCGATCTCGCGGAATCCGAGTTGCGTTAAATGTTCAACGAAATGTTCCATCAATTGCTTGCCGTAACCTTTGTTTTTGTGTTCGCGCGCCGTTACCATCGCCGTGATGTTCGGGCATCCATCCAGACACGTGAACATGATGCCGGAAGCGATTTCATCGCCGCTTTTCAGATAGCACAACCGTTGAAACGGCGCGTCGATGGCGACGTCGTCGGCAAAGTTCTCCGTGAAATATTCGCCCGCATATGCGCGGATCATCGCAACGAAACGTTCGATGATTTCGGGTGTTGGGTCTTTTTCGATGATGAATTGGGTCATAATACATTCTCCTCCAGCCATTTCGCAACGCCGTCGTTGTCGTTTGACTCGATAACGGCGG
Source organism: Oscillospiraceae bacterium (assembly GCA_009779295.1). Lineage (GTDB taxonomy): Bacteria > Bacillota > Clostridia > Oscillospirales > CAG-272 > WREN01. Next base: position 1,545 of record WREN01000124.1, read on the forward strand.
TGGCGATTTCCTTTAGTTCAGGTCTTGCGTTAGACATTGCGTAACATTCGTCCGCAACTGAAAACAACGACAAATCGTTTATTTCATCGCCGAAAACGACTAATCTGTCACAGCTGAGTATGGATTTTAATTGCAGCGCGGCATTGGCTTTCGTGGATTTAGCGGGTAATAATTCAAGACAGTAATCGTCGCAGTACGGATGTTTTTGATAAAGGCAATCGAAAAGATTATCCGATTTGAAAATTTTATCAATTGGTAATAAAACAGCATCCGTGTCCATACAACTTAACTCAAAAATTTCGCCGGAATAAAGTTCATTGATATTTTCTACTATAAATAGGCGAGGGTCACCAAATCTGGTATCGAGGTAACTTTGCATAGCCGGTGTTACATACCGCTCGATATACATTACCTGCTCTACACTGTTTATGAAAGCATTGACAATTGGATAAATGTTATGTTTATTGAGAATTTCAGAAATATATTCAACTTCAACCGGTGTAAAAAAGTTTGACAACAAAAGTTTCCGCGTTATGTTTTCAATTATAAACGCGCCGTTATTGCAAATCACCGGAAATTCCGTGTTCAAACCGACAGTAACTTTCGACGCTGTGACAATCGAACGCGCCGTCGCGTAGGAAAAACATCCGCCATTCTGAACGAAACGGTTGATAACTTTCGCGGTGTATTCAGATACGCGCTCGTTTGAGCGGAGCAAGGTTCCGTCGAGATCGGAGAGATAGAGCGTTTTCAATTTAAGCTTTCCTCCCCGTCACGATGACATGCATAGTCGCGTTCCAACTCCACGAATCGTCGTCGTTCATGCTCGCGAGCAAATATTCCTGTTCCTGACGTTTCAGCGAAATCAACTCGTCGAACTCCGTAAACCCATTCTCTGCGAATTTCGGATCTTTCCGCTGTTCTTCAAATATTTCAATGTCACGACCGATACCGGATTTTATACGATACTCCTTGAACTCGTCCGACCAGTAGCTGTCGTTGTACGAGAACCCCGAAGCATACGGGTGTATATGGATATCCGTCAATCCGCACTTCGCGAACAGGCGCGGGTACCGATAAACGCTCCAGTAGTCGTCCTGCTTGAGTTCAGCGACGGTATAGACTTTTCGAAATGCTTGTTCGTGCTTGTCCTGCAATTCCCTCATTCTTGTTTCGCCGTCGAACGGCTTGTCACCCGCCCATTTCAAACCCGGAAAGCTCCGCGACGAACATGACGCTGAAACCCACCCGCCGGATTTGCACACGCGGATAAGTTCACGTAAACCCGCTTCTACATCCGACAGCACGCCGATGTATGTATGGTTGACGACCGCGTCGAACGTGTTGTCTGCGAACGACAGCGCGAACCCATCCTCCTTGACGAATTTCAACTTGTTTGATAACCCTTCCGCTTGCGCTTTGTTGTTAGCATAGTCCACGAATTTCCGGCTTATGTCGAAGCCCGTCGCCGTTCCGTTATCTAATCCGCGCGCGATGAAACGCGTTAACGTACCGGGTCCGCAGCCGCCGTCAAGCACGTTGTCGGACGGTTTGATCCGAAACCAGCGGAAGAATTGCTCGCGCATATCGTCGCGGAACAGAAGCGGGCGTGATTCTTCGAAGTCTGTGTAGTTGGCGCAGTTTTCCCATATTTCGTTGCTGCTTGTGTTCATTTTAGCACCTCATTTCAATTAATATGATAGCATGAAGTTATTGACTTTCTATGTAGATTATGTTACAATTGTTTCATTAAAAAGGAGTGGATTATATGAAAATAAATGTAAACAATTTCAACACGGATTTAATTTTACAAGCTATCAACGAAAGTTCGGAAATCATCTTCGAACCCGGCAACTATTATTTTTCATCCCCCATCAAACTCAACGGTATTAAAAAAAACCTCACGTTCAAAGCAATGGACGGCGCGCGGTTCATCGGCGGACAACCGGTTTCGGGCGAAATTAAAATGAACGAAAACGTTTGCTGTATGGATTTGAACATCTCAGACACGGGAGAGTTACTCTCGCGCGGATTCGGTCGTCCGGTATCGCCTTCGCACTCCGAAATATTTACCGACGGGATACCTCTCAACCTTTCGCGTTACCCCAAGCGCGGTTATCTCACTATCACAAACTTTGTCGAACCCCTCGTAACCGAATGGTCGGAAAACGCCGGTACACTTGAAGGCGGTTTCTACTACAATTGCGACCAACCAAAGCAATGGGCGGACTCGGACGATATATGGGTTCACGGATATTGGTGTTACGACTGGGCGAACTCGTATGAAAAAATCGCTGAAATCGACAAAGATACAGGCAAAATTGTCACCAAAGCGCCGCACGGTCATTACGCTTACAAGCCCGGGCAAAGATTTTCATTCCACAATATCTTAGAAGAAGTCACGGAACCCGGCGATTACTACATCGACCGCACCAATTTGAAACTCTATTTCATACCGTTCGCGGATATTCCAAACGAAATATTAATCTCAACTCTGAAAGACCCTCTCTGGATTGTAGACGGCTGCGAAAACCTGTGCTTTGAGGGATTCAATATCGAAGCTACGTGCGGTATCGGTATGACCGTTTCCAACAGCGAAAACATAAAAATTACGGATTGCGTTTTCAAAAATATCGGCAACTACGCAATAGGCGTCAATAGTTGCCGCAATGTCACCGTCGAGAACTGTGATATCCACGATTGCGGCGACGGCGGGATCAGCGTTTCCTGCGGCAACCGCATGACGCTCGAGCCGGGTAATTGCAAAATCTCCAACAACCACATCTATCGCATCGCGAAATGGGTGCGCACGTATCAGACCGCAGTCAATGCGTCAGGCGTTGGAATCGAAATATCAAACAACTTGATCCACGACTGTCCGCACACGGGAATCCTATTCTGGGGTAACGAAATGAATGTCCACCATAACGAAATATACAGCGCACTGCTTGAAACGGGCGATGCCGGCGCTGTTTATACCGGACGTGACTTCACGTTCCGCGGCAACGTCGTGGCACACAATTACATCCATCATCTCGGCGGCGTTGGCATGGGAACGATGGGGATCTACAACGACGACTGCGTTTCCGGTACGGTCATGGAAGATAATATCTTCTGTGAAGTTCAGCGCGCCGTGTTCTTGGGCGGCGGACGTAACTTCCAAGTCAGAGGCAATTTGTTCGTTGACTGCCATCCTTCTGTTGAGATTGACGGCAGGGGAACGTCAACCCATCCTATTTGGCGCAATATGGTTGACAATTTCATGCGCGAACGTTATTATGCTGTAAACGCATCGAGCGAGCCGTATATCTCACGTTATCCTGAACTTGCGGAAATCGAAGATTTCTATAATAAAGGCTTGCCGGTTCCTCCGAACGCATTGATTGAAAACAACATTTTCTGCTCACATCGAAAGATCGAATTCACTTGGGATTGGGAGCCGGGCGAATTTGAAATCCGCAGCAACAAATCCATCGGTCGCGACAGCTTCGAGGACTACGGTATCGGTTGGTACAACGACGAAATGTTCGCCATCGGGTTGGATGAATCAAAGCGCAAAAATAATCCGCCTCGCGTTCTGACAGGATTGACTTACGACGGCGAGAATCTGACATACCGCTACAAAAACTTTTCAGATGTTTCATTTACCGCGAAAGTAACGTTATATTCATCCGATGGCTCCGAAACTTCTTTCGAAATAGAAATAAACGCTGAAGGAACCATTAAAATTCCGTTCTTAAAAACAAAAGTTACCGTTGACGCGAGAGCCGATGTTGCAGGAATCCGACCGTGTACAATTAGAATTTAAAGGAGGAAAACCTAAATGAAAAAGCTAACGTTAATATTATTAATCATATTACTCTTGTTCTCCTGTGCGGAAAAAATAATCGATGAACCGTTGAAACCGCAATCGTCCGACGAAAACGAAACGACAATCGAAGAATTTTATCCGCTGCCTAAGGATTTGAATTTTAACGGCGCGGAAATAAGGTTTTACCAGATAGAAGATCCGAATGGTTATATGTTTATTAACCCTGATGAAATTACCGGCGACATCGTATACGACGCGGTTTATACGAGTAATTCAAAAGTGCAGGAAACTTTGAATGTAACTTTTACTTATATCGAAGAACCGTATGAGCAATATGACAGAAAACTTAAATCTTCAATGTTTGCCGCGGAAGACAGTTTTGATGTAGTTATGTGTCAGCAATGGGTCGTCACACCTTCTGTACTTAACAATATGTTTATAAATTTAAAAGACGCGCCGTATATCGACTTGAATAAACCGTGGTGGGCGACGGATTATATCAAAGAAATGACAATCGGAAACGACAGGCTGTACTTTGTTTCAGGTGATATTTCGCTGAACGTTATACGGCAAATGAGCTGCGTATACTATAATAAGCAAGTGTACGAAAATAACGGGTTCGGCGAACCGGACGATATGTATACGATGGTACTTGACGGAAAATGGACGATGGACAAACTCGACGAAATGGTAAGAGTTATGTATATTGATTTGAACGGCGACGGACAGTTTGACGACGGCGACCAATACGGAACCGGAGTGATCACATACAATTTAACCGACCATTTCACATACGACGCCGGTGTGCGCGCAAGCAAACGTAACAGCAACGGTATACCGGAGCTTATAATGAACAACGAACATACAATTAATTTCACGGAAAAATTATATAAACTGTTTTACGAAAATCCGGGCGTAAGAATATTTCCGCCGCATGCCGATTCAAACAATATCGTTATACCGAATAAATTCATGAACAATGAGCTCCTTTTTGACTTCGGTTGGTTCCATACTTCGGAATTTCTGCGTGATATGAACGCGGATTACGGAATCATTCCTTATCCGAAATACGACGAAGTACAGCCTACGTATCTTTCGCTTGTGCATGATTCCGCGTTTGTCTACTGCATACCGGTAACATGCAATAAATTCGAAGCTGTCTGCGCAATATTTGAGGCTATGGCGTATGAGGGCTATAAAACCAATTATCCGGCGTATTACGAAATCGCGCTTAAAGCGAAATATATGCGCGACGCTAACGAAGTTACATTTAAAATTATCGATATGATATATGAAAATGCTACGACCGATTTTATATATGTCTATAATTACGCGTTGGACAATATGGGATTGATAATGAGAGAATTAATGACAGGCAAAAGCGATAATTTTGTTTCTGCATATACCAAAAAAGAATCGGGAGTAGAAAAAAAGCTC
>WREN01000125.1 GCA_009779295.1 Oscillospiraceae bacterium
ATACATCTGGTTTGCCGGAGCTACCGGAATATACACGATACCCATATTATACGCGATAGCGAGCGAACCCATATAATCGATGTCGTCGAAGAATTTATATTTACCGTTTGTGTTATCTACGGGCGGCGCGAAATGATACCAGCCCAAAGTAGTCGGATAGTGCATGTCGTAGTAATACATATTGCTGTCAACGTGCCGCCTGTTCCATTCCTTGTAACCGATATTCGGATGATCCCACGCTCCCATGCGTGTGCGTGAAATCCACATCGACGGAAACATCGCCGAATATTCGATAATCGGAGACTTTTCGCAATTCTGTAAAATTTCGTTGATGAATTTCGCGTTATAGTACCACACCTCGTCATGCGGAACATGCGCGCCCATACCGTCGATAGCGTCGAGGTAAATCATACCGAAGCCGCCTTCATTGAATGCCTTCGCGGTATTTCGCGCAACCTGAAGAAACAATTCCGAATTCGGGTCGGGCGCGATCAAATCGAACACACCATCTAAATGTTTGACTGTTGCGCCCGCTTTATGTTCAGCCCTTTTAGTTCCGCCGCAACCGCGGGAAACGATAAATTCATTATCGCCGTAGGTTGAAATGGAAACGATCTCCTCATCTATGAGCAAATATCGGGAGTTGCGCGAGAACCAACTCACCGACGGCGTAACTTTGCTTGAGTCATCGACGTACAATTTCAAATCGCTTGAGCTCAAATCCTCCGTGAGAGTCATCGTAGATAAAACACCCAACTGCTGCTGCCATTTCGGATCGAGCAAAAGCGCGTCGCCCGGAACTATATAATGCGCATATGTATGAAGCCCCGATACAATTCCGGCCTCTTTCAATTTGTCGGTGACATTTGTTTTGAACTCCGCGGAACTGTTATATCCGATAAATTCAAACGAACCGTTGAGGAACGTTGAAGCCCCGTAATGGAAATCGATCTGGTCTATACCGTACTTTTTGCTCAATTCGATATAACCGTTGATTGCGCTTCTTGACGAATCAGAAACGATGATGTAATCGCCGTAGTTGCCCGGATGATCCATCGCGTTCGCGCCGCCGATATCGGAATAACCGACTTTCGTCCGGTCGATAACTTGATTCGCCGCTTTCAAAAGAGTGCGGTGTTCGCTTTTCGGACCGGCGATAAGCGCGAGCTTCGAGCCTTTCGGATGGAATTTACTGTAAGCCGTGCCGCCGAGCGCGGTCGTTTTGCCGTCGGGATAAACGTTCGGGTTAGTTTGAAACGCCATGGAATATAACGTGACCATGAAGTCTTCGTCGATTCTCGTCAGGTTAAAGTTGAAGAAATTCACACTCGTTACGTTATCGCCCAAATCGTCAAGGAGTTCCAATGTGAAGTAATCGTCGGAGATTTCATATTTGAAACGCAAAGACGTTTCTTCATCAAACGTAAACACAGCCGTTCCGTCATTGAAATTTGCTTCGGTTGGAGTTTTCACACCTGATTTATTTATCGCAACGATGTAAGTCGGCGCGCCTTTATTGGCGTAGTTTTCGCCGCTTGCTTTATCATATAAGCCGAGTACGTGCCCGTTGAGAGCGATATTCAAGCGCATATACTTCGTTTCAAACGCCGTATATGTTAAGAATTTGTTCATGTTCTGCGCCGTATAAGAATCAATCGAAACGTTGTTTACGTCAATCGAAATTTTACTTCCTTCTAAATAATTCACCAGAAAAGCTTCATAAGCGTAAATCAATTCCAATTCATTTCCGCCGGATATATAAAGATTGTTATCCTTACCCTTAATCGAAAACGCCGTACCGGAGTCGAAAACGATCATCCGGCCGCTCGCCTGATTAGCGTTGATGACGCTGATTCTTTTGCCCGTATAATATCCAATGTCATAAGCGAACCGATCCGCACCGGTTTTCGCTTCCGTGTTTGTGTACGCGATAACATAAGAAGATATATCCTCGCCGACCAACAACAGTTCAGTTATCTTATAATCAAACTTGTGGAGATATTCATAATTTTCGGGTACGGAAATGTTTTCGCCTTTATTACAGAAGTTTTCAAGGAAAAATTCCACAGCGTCCACAACGCTCGCCGATTCCCCCGCGACTATTACGATACGGTTTCCGTAAAAGCCGATAAAGAAATCTCTCATCCCAAGTTTTTGCCGCGCCGCGATACTTTCGGGACGGTTCGTCAAGCCAATCAGAATTTCATATGTATCTGTCGGCGGGTCTTCGCCGCGTTTAACCCAGTCGTTGCCGACTTTGAGTTCGATACCTGTTTTTTCCGATAACGTTCTCCGCAGCTTTACAAGCGCCGCGGTATCGTTAGCGTCATTCGTATCGTCGCTCCTGATAGCGGTAAATATAAACTCCCCGTTCTCTACGAGGTTTATCCAATCGCCGTCGTAATCTTTAAGAATATCGACTTTACTTTCGCAAGATATAATCACTGCGAATAAAATTATAATTAATAATAATAAAAATTTTTTCATCTTGCATCAATCTCATCCATTATTTTTTGTATCGCCGTTTCATAAGCCGGCCTGTTTTTCGCGGCGAAAGAAGCGATATTTGTGTCCAACGTCAAACTCATAAGCTGAATATAAACTGCCATATTACCGAAATTCAATATTGTGCCGGTGTCGTAACTTATATTTCCGAAAATATAATCTATCATTTCTTCGGAAGTATTATCCCTCGCAACTTTGCCTTTCAGAACAGTTTCGTAGAATACGGGTATAACGGATTTCCTCCCTTCATAAGCGAATGCTTCCATGAATAATCCCGTATTATCCATATCGTTGTTTGTCGCGGGGATGCAGAATATCGGAAGGAACGTACTCGTAGGGTAAGGCAGATAATCTTCTTGGGTTTCGTCGTATTTTGGATAAGGAACTATACCGAGGTCAACTTCATCTTGCCGAAGCACACTTGAAGCATGCGTAGAGGTATAAATAAACAAGCTTCTTTCGTTGCCGAAGATGCTGTCCGGGCTGGTAATTCTTTCCGTAGTGTTTCCGCTGTATGTTTCGTCGAAGAGTTTTTCAAATATAGTTTGTATTTTGGATAAATTTACCGCCGTATCGAACGTTATTTCCGGATAGCCTTCATTATCCAATCTTGCTAAACTGATTCCGCAGGTATTTAAAATACCCGCTATTTGGTCGTGCGCATAAATTATTCCCCATATATCCGCGCCTGTCATAACATTATCGCCGTCAATATCGCGCGCGACTACTTTCGCCATCTCAACGATTTTATCGAGCGTCCATTTACCGCTTTTAACGAGGTCATACGGCACTTCAAGCGCGTAATCAGTTACCATGTTTTTATTAAAACATACAATCAGTACGGTTACCATTTCATTTGACGATATATCTCCGCAAACGCCGAAATTTTTATTTCCGATTGCAAGCGCTTCGGATGCTTTTTTCCTCCACCATGGATTGTCAAAATCAACATTATTCAGATCGTCAAGTTCACGCAGATATCCTCCGGTCAGCATATTTGAGAACGTCATGCCTCTAATAATACCGATTTCATATTCGTCGTCCCCTGCCTGTATAGATTTTTGAAAAGCCGCGACCGCCTGATCAGGAACGTCTACGGTAGTCTGAAAAATTTTGCAGTTATACATGTTTTCGATGTTCAGTTTTCTTTCATACGCGACGTCGTTGAGCGATTCTCCAGAAAATTCGTCAGGAGCAATATCAACAACAAATAACGGTAAATAACTGTACCATCCGGTCGCGAATATCCGGATTTCTTTGCCTTCCATATCTACTATGGGAATATCCGGCCTCGCCTCTGTCGTTTCCGCTTCGCTTTCGGTTGATTTTGGATCTGGTACTTTGTTTGCCGGATTATCACCGGCACATGCAAAAATAGTTATAACGCATGATAATACCAATAAAAGCGCAATGAATTTTTTCATACCTAAAATTCCCCTCCTGATTTATTATATTTTAATTGTTCACCTGTAAATCCAAACGTCGTTTTAAACCGCGCGTTCGGATTATCACTTTCTATGGAGAAATTAAATTCACCGTCGATTTCCTCCAAATCGTCGGTTATTTTAATAGCCGTTTGTTTGCCTTTCGGGTCGTAATGATAAGCGATGCCATCGTTATACTCAATATAATCCGAACTGTTTAAATTGCAATTGAAATCGATTTGGCGTCCGTTAATTTTCAACGTAAGTTTCTGAACGCTTTCGGAAGTGTGGCGGCGCATCGAGATGTTATCGATAATAACTCCTTCGCAATCTCCGCTCTTCGCGATTACGATTTTGTCGATCTTAGCAAAATTCGGCATCGCGTGATAATATGAGTAGAATGACCCGCCTTTAGGAATATCAAAAATGAGATCGGTCCGCTCGCCGTTATGCAGTTCCGTAATCACAACGTCGCGCCATCCCGCAAAATCAAGCGGTATAAAATATTCCGCGACCCCATGATAAGCCGAATCGACCGAGCTTGATAACCTTACCGATATAACGTCGGATGAATTGTTTCCGAATATTTTCGCGCACAGCGCAAGATTTTTCGTGAAATCGATCGGACTCTCCGGCAGCTGCAAAAGCGAAATGGGGTCTTCGTTATTAGTTGATTGCATTGCTTCAATCCGAATAAAAGGTTTCTGCGGTTTAAACGGATTACGCGACGAACCGGATTCTTCGCGGAACTTTTGATAACCCCTCTCAAAGAATATATATTCGCCGTCGATTTGTTTCAAAGTGTATTCGCCGGTTTTCAATTTCTCGCGGATTTCCGCCGGAAAATAATTCTGCTTCCGCAAATCGTTAAACAACGCGTACAATTCCATATTCCGGAATAAGCCGTCGTAATCTTTAAAAGGTTCAAATATATCGAAAAGCGCAATGCTGCAATTATACGCGATCGCTTTAGTTCCGAGATACTCAACGTCGTCGGAGAACTGATATTTCGTCGCGTAATTCGGCGGGCAATCGTCAGTCATCCAGCAGAAATGATGCCAGCCGAGCGTCGTCGTATAATATCTGTCCATGAATTTTTTATTGTCTGCGATATGCAAATCAAAAAACGTTTTATATCCGCGGCGACCAACGTCAAACGCTCCCGCGCGTCCTCTCGCGTACCAGAGAGACGGGTGCATGGAACTGTATTCGATAACGGGCGGTTTCACACAGTGTTTTATTATCTCGTGAATGAACTTCGCGTCGTAGTATTCGACGTTCCGTGTATGATTTCCCATGCCGTCGATAGCGTCAACGTATATCATCGAGAATCCGCCGTCGTTATATGCGGCCGCGATATTCCTCGCTATTTGGTAGAACAGTTCCGAATCGGGCACAGGCGCGAACATATTGAAGCAACCGCCGATACGTCCGACTTTGCTTCCCTTTGGGTGTTTGCTTTTCGCAGTTCCGCAATCGCCGCGCGTACAATCAATGAAACCGTTATCTCCGATATTTATTTTAATGATTTCGTTATCGATCAAAACATACGGGCTGTTGTGTGAAAAGAACGTGCAATTGTTTTTAACGCCTTCCATACTTTCGCATACGGGAAGGATATTATCGGTTTCATCAATGTCGGCGCTCAATGTAAAATAAGCCATAATCTCCAGATCTTTTTGCCAATTTGGGTTTGAAAGAATTTCATTCGATTCATAATCCACGTAAAAAGCGTATGTATGCAATCCCGACGCGATTCCTACAGCGGCGAGTTTATCGGAAACTTCCGTTTTAAATTCTTTCGCGTCCTTGTATTTGTAGAAATGAAAATCTCCGTGACGGAAAGTTTCCTTGCCTTTGTGGAAATCAAATTGGTTTATGCCGTACTTCTTATATGCGTCAACTAATTCTTCAACTTTCGCCCATTCGCTTTCGCTGATGATGAGGTAGTCGCCGAAGTTTTCCTCCCAGTCTAACGCGTAAGCGCCTCCTGCTTTTGAAACGATCGCTGCGTTCGGGTCGCAGGAATCACAAATCTTCTTCATAATCTCGCGGTGCAACGCTTTCGGAGCGGCGCACAACGCGGCTTTAACGTTCGTATTATCAAGTTTCGCGCAGTAAGCGAATATATGATCCGCTTTCGCGTCAGGGTAATCAGACGTAATCGTATTGACGTTCATCGCGTATAAAACCGCCGACATATCATCGCAGTTGTTAATATTCAAGTCAATCAAATAAAACCGGTCGTACTCATCGGAGACTTTATCAACTTCAAACGTGAAAAAATCGCCCGCGGTATATTTAATCGGAATTAAATATCCGTCGCCGAAAGTAAATTTAATATTATCATCTTCGAGTTCAGCCGCAACCGGATATATTGTATCCGTTCCCTTTTTCAAATAGCAAAACGGCGCTTGTTTTGTTAAAATATTACCCAGCGAACAAATATTACCCGCTTCATCGATTTTAAGTTCAGCGTAATTTGATTTTATTGTAATTATTGTAATCAACCCCCTCTTTATATATTATACCAAACATTTTTATAAAAAGCAATAAAATCTTGACTTATTACACATTATATTATATAATTTACAAAAGGAGTGTTGAAAAAATGTTAATTGGGAATGCTGTGATTGGTCAATCGGGAGGTCCGACCGCCGCGATAAACGCGACATTGGCGGGAGTTATTAAAGGCGCGTATTCGGCTGACTGCATAAATAATGTATACGGAATGTTCAACGGTATAGAGGGTTTTCTCGAAGAACGGATTTGCAAGTTAGAAAATATTGACATAGAACTGTTATCACAAACGCCGTCCTCGGCGTTGGGTTCGTGCCGGATGAAACTGCCGAAAGAT
>WREN01000126.1 GCA_009779295.1 Oscillospiraceae bacterium
AGCGGCGTTCACGCTAACGAATTTTACTGTACCGTAAAAGTTGAAACGAACATCCACAATGACAAAATCGTTTCCGCGTTCAATTTTTATTTGCCGAAAGATATTGCCGTTTATGAATGTTTTGATATTGACGAATCATTCCATCCGCGGTATAATGTAATCTACAAAGAATATCTGTATCTGATTTGGAACAGCCGACAGCGCAATCCGTTTTACGAGGGGCGGATGTATCACGTTCCGTATCTGCTCGATACGGAAGTGATGAACGAAGCGGCGCAATATTTCGTCGGCAAAAAAGATTTCGCGGCGTTTATGGCGGAGGGTTCGTCTATTACAGATACAGTCCGTGAGATTAAATACTTTAACGTAACGCGTGAAGATGAAATAATAAAATTAACCGTCGCCGCCGATGGATTCCTATACAACATGGTGCGTATATTGACGGGAACATTGATATACGTTTCCGAAGGGAAAATTAAACCGGACGACATCGAAGATATAATTTCGAGTAAAAACCGCGGACGCGCGGGTTTTACGGTTCCGCCGGAAGGCTTGTATTTAAATAAGGTGATATATAATGAACAGAACTAAAACACCTGCCGAAAATCCGTATTATTTAAATATTTCAAAGCGTTTAAAATTTATTAAACGCATATTGACTTTTGTGTTTGTCGTGTACTTACTCAGTATAATCGTCATCTACCGCGATGAAATAACGCCGGAAAATTTCAGGTATTTGATTAAATACCTCGATACGAATTCGCCGGAATATACCGGGCAGACCCGCACGATAACATATGATTCAGCAGCGGAATTTCAAGGCGGAGTGTTCAAAGGCGATCTTGCAATTGTAAGGAGCCGTTATGTAGATTTATATAATATGCTCGGAAATAAAATTTTGAGTTATAATATAAGCTATTCCAAGCCCGTATTGCTTACTTCGAAAAAATATATGCTTGTATACGCGCAGGGAGAATATTCTTACACGATAAACAACGCGTTCACGCAGCTTCACACCGAAACTTTTCAGTTCCCTATTTACCTCGCCGCGCTTTCTGATGAAGGTTTGTATGCTCTCGTGTCAAAAAGCATTGATTATTCCGCGGTAATTTACGTTTACGACAAAAATTTTAACAACCGAAGTAAAATCTACAAAGATAATAAAAACGTTTATTGCATCAAAATAAATTCCGCCGGAACCGAAATGCTTATTATATCAAATTATAATGATAACGGAGATTGGAAAACCGAAATCGTAACTATATCTCCCTTTTCGGAAAAAGAAAAATCAATAAAAATATTAAATTCAACTTTTGTAGCTGTAGCCGATTATAATTCTGAAGGCGGATATACGGTTATTTCCGATAAACAAATGCTTTTCTTCTCAAAAGACAGTGAATTGATTAAAACTTTTGAATTCAAGAATCGCGGTATTCCTCTTAAATTTTATCTCGGCGCGGAATATTCCGCTGTAGCGATCAATGAACAACTTTTAGGAAACAACAATACTATCTACATCTTCGATAAATACGGCGAATTGGTTTATAACGCGGTCCATGTCGGATCGCTAAAGGACATTTTAATTAATGATACGGACGCGTTTCTGCTATTCAACGACAGTATTATTCAAATCAACATACAGCAAAAGACCGATATAAGGATAGATTTACCGGCTTCGGGCGCGTTGAAAGTATTCCAAAAAGACACCGAACGTATAATCATTTGTTATCCGCAGTACGCGGTAACTTATATCACAAACGAATTGTTTTTAGTTTATATTGAGGAGGACAACAACCGATGAGCGTATTAATAGATTTACTTCTTTTGGCAGTATTTGTTTTATGTATTGTAAGCGGCGTGCGTAAAGGTTTCGTCTATTCGGTAATGAATTTCATTTCGTTCATCGCCGCGTTTGTTTGCGGATGGCTGTTCGCTCCTTCGCTCGGCGCGTATTATAAAGAAAATATCTTCATAACGCGCATTTCCGAAACCATTTCAGATATGTTACATTCGCTTCTCGGCACAAGCAGCTTTGAAACGCTGTTCGCTGAAAAGCCTTCTGCTTTTACGGAACTTATTACCCGTTACAATACGGATATCACGCAGCTCGAAACTTTTTATTCGAAACAGGTAAACGTAAGCGTTCAAAGCGTCTCGGATTACATAGCCGACCCTATAGCAACCGGCATTTCAAACTTTCTCGCGTTTTTAACGATTTTCCTCGGAGCATTGATATTGCTAAAAATACTGACAATATTTTTAGATATGGTATTTAAATTGCCTGTGCTGAACGCGATAAACCGAACATTCGGCTGTATATTGGGTATATTCTGCGGTTTTCTATATGTTTCGCTTATTATCATGCTGCTTGTAGCGGTTTCACCAACGCTTACCGCGCTGAACCCCGAAGTTTTCAAACCAAGTACAATAGAAAATTCAATGCTGTTAAATTTATTTAAAGATATAAATTTATTCAGTATTTTAAAAATAAAAATTATTTAAGGTAGTGATTAATTAAAATGCAATTTAAATTATGTGATAGATGCCATAAAAATTTGGGTACTGTATATATAGGGCAATTTGGAATTGATGGCAAACAAATTAATAAAACCGGAGGTCAAGTTCTTTGCCTTAAATGTGCCAAAGAGCTTGGAATTAATATTCCCGAAGAAGAATTAGACCAAATGATGGAAATGCAAACTGAATTATTGGAAATTACCGAAGGTGATATTCCTGAAATGGAAGGCAAAGCTCCGCCGATGAATTTTAACAGGATTTTCGGGCAATTCAAGCAGGAACAACCCTCCAAAAATAAAGAAAATGCTCCGCCGAAAAATAATAAACAGCCGAAAAAATTCATCGAAACATATTGCCTGAACATTTCGAAAAAGGCTGAGGAAGGTACGCTTGACAGTATCGTCGGGCGTGACCGCGAGCTTGCGCGTATGATGCAGATCCTTTGCCGCAGACAGAAGAATAACCCGTGTCTTATTGGCGAACCGGGTGTAGGTAAAACGGCTATCGCCGAGGCACTCGCTCAAAAAATCGCCGGCGGGAAAGTTCCGTATAAACTTAAAGATAAAGAAGTGCATCTGGTCGATATGACCGCGCTTGTCGCGGGAACGCAATTCCGCGGGCAGTTTGAGTCGCGCATGAAAGGATTAATCGACGAGGTTAAATCGTGCGGTAATATCATTCTGGTTATCGACGAGATACACAGTATCGTCGGCGCAGGCGACGCAGAAGGCAGTATGAACGCCGCGAATATTCTGAAACCCGCGCTGTCGCGGGGCGATATTCAGGTTATCGGCGCGACAACGCTCACGGAATACAGGAAGTATATCGAAAAGGATTCTGCACTTGAAAGGCGTTTCCAACCGATTGTCATTGAAGAGCCGTCGATTGGAGACACGATTGATATTTTAAAAGGTATCAAACATTACTATCAAGAATTTCACGGAGTAAATATTCCCGATGAAATCCTTTCTCAAGCTGTCGTGCTGTCCGAACGCTACATCACCGATCGGTTTTTACCGGATAAAGCAATCGACTTGCTTGATGAAGCGTCGGCGTATTTGGCGTTGAACTCGAAAGTTATAAACCGCTTGAACGAAGTGAGAGAGTCGCTTAAAAATATTTCTACGGAGAAAGATTTATTGGAAACCTCCGATTCAGAGGACAGGTATCAAAAACTCGCCGATCTAAAAGTAAAGGAAATTAACGAGCTTGAAGAGTTCCGCAACTTGTCAAAAGAACGCGAGAAAATTAATTTATCTGTCGCGGATTTGGCGCAGGTGATTGAGATTTGGACGAATGTTCCTGCGAGTAACATTACCGAGCATGAATTTGTGCGGATAGATAAACTTGACGCAAGATTAAAAGAGCGTATAATCGGGCAGGATACCGCCGTTGACGCAGTTGTTCGGGCAATCAAACGCAACCGTGCAGGCGTGGCGTACAAACGCAAGCCCGTTTCGTTTATTTTCGCCGGACCGACCGGAGTGGGCAAAACGGAGTTGGTAAAAACGCTCGCGGCTGATTTGTTCGACTCGCCGGAAACGCTGATAAGGCTTGATATGTCGGAGTTCATGGAGAAACATTCCGTGTCACGCATAATAGGTGCGCCGCCCGGATACGTCGGCTACGACGAAGCGGGGCAATTGACCGAGAAAATCCGCAGAAAGCCGTATTCGGTGATACTGTTCGACGAGATTGAGAAGGCTCATCCGGACGTACTGAACGTGTTGCTCCAGATTTTGGACGACGGCAGGATTACGGACGCGCACGGGAAACAGGTTAATTTTGAGAACACCGTGATTATTATGACGACTAACGCCGGCTCGAATCTCAATATCAACACGCTGGGGTTCGGAATCAGCGAAGCCGAACAGAATACAGACCGCACGCAAAAGGCCCTGTCGGACTTTCTGCGCCCGGAATTTATCAACCGTATCGACGAGGTGATTACGTTCCGCGCGCTCGACGAGAACGATTTCAAGGGCATTGCACGGATCATGCTCGGCGACCTCAAAAAGACGCTCGCGGAAAAGGATATTGCCGTGACCGTAACCGATCCGGCGATTGATTTCATCGCGGAGAAGTCGTTCAGCCGCAAGTACGGCGCGCGGAATATGCGGCGGTTTATTCAGACGAATGTTGAGGATGAGATCGCGAACAGGGTCATCAACAATTATACCGGGCATATCGGTGTGATTGCCATTGATGTGAAGCAGGGCGAGGATAGGTTGGATATATTGTGTTTGTGAGGGAAATTTAATGAATTGGGGACATATTATTTGTTTAAATGGAGTAACAAGTTCGGGAAAAACTTCAATAGCTAAAGAAATTCAAAATATTTCCGACCAAAATTATTATCATATCTCATTAGATATGTTTGAACAAATGGCAAATTTAAAATATCGTATAAAAGCCTATTATACCGAATTGAACGATTGCGTAACAGTTATGTATGAAACGGTTTCATCTTTTGCGAAACTCGGAAAAAATGTGATATTAGATACGGTGTTACTTAATATTCCTGAGTACCCAAATATATACGAACGGTTAGTTGAAGTATGTAAAGGAATAATAATTTACAATATTCATGTTATTTGTCCATTAGAAGAATGTAAAAGAAGAAATATTTCCCGTGGAGACAGAATTGTGACATTATCTGAATGGCATAACGAAAGAATGATAGATATACCATATTTCTACACTATCGATACAATGAGTAAAAGTTCGATAGAATGCGCAAAAGAAATTTTAGAACAAATAGAAAAAAATGATACTATATTATGTAAACAGGAGTGACAACAACATGGCAGAATTTCTAAAACCAAATGACAAACGGACAAAATATTGCGGCGAATTTACCGCCGCCGACATCGGCTGTGACGTGTGCGTGATGGGCTGGGTGCAGCGTCAGCGCGACCTCGGCAGCTTGATTTTCATCGATTTGCGCGACCGCAGCGGGATCATTCAGCTTGCGTTTGACAGCGATACCGACCGTTCCGTGTTCGATACGGCGTTCGGTGCACGTGCAGAGTATGTGCTTTGCGCGAAGGGGAAAGTACGTTCGCGCGGTGCGGGCGCGGTAAATAAAGACTTACCCACCGGTGAAGTCGAAATCTTCGTCGCGGATTTGAAAATATTATCGGTTGCGCAGACGCCGCCGTTTGAAATCGTCGAAAACAGCAACGTGCGTCCGGAATTGCGCTTGACGCACCGTTATCTCGACCTGCGCCGCTCCGATATGCAGAATAATATCATTGCGCGGCACAATATCACGCGGCTCGTGCGGCAATTCTTCGCGGACAACGGTTTCCTCGACATCGAAACGCCGTGCCTCATCAAGCCAACGCCGGAAGGCGCGCGCGATTATCTCGTGCCGAGCCGCGTGCATCCGGGCAGTTTCTACGCGCTGCCGCAATCGCCGCAGTTGTATAAGCAGTTGCTCATGCTGTCCGGTTTCGACCGTTATATGCAGATCGCGCGGTGTTTCAGGGACGAAGATTTGCGCGCCGACCGCCAGCCGGAATTCACGCAGATCGACATCGAAATGGGATTCGTCACGCAGCGCGACATCATGGACATGATGGAGGCGTTCCTGAAATTCCTGTTCTGGGAGTTCAAGGGAATCGACATCGAAACGCCGATGCTTTGCATGACTTACGAAGAAGCGATGACGCGGTTCGGTTCGGACAAGCCGGACTTGCGCTTCGGGTTCGAGATTGCGGACCTGACCGATATAGTTAAGGACAGCGGGTTCAAAGTATTCAGCGAAGCTCCGATCGTCCGCGCTATCAACATCAAGGGTGCGGCGGGAAAATTCTCGCGCAAGGATATTGACGCGCTGACCGTTTTCGTCAAGGCTTACAAGGCGAAAGGTCTGGCTTGGTATAAGAATACCGGCGGCGAGTTTTCATCGTCCTACGCGAAATTCCTGACCGACGACGAAAATAATAAAATCGCCGCGAAGATGGGAATAGAAACCGACGACCTCGTGTTCATCATTGCCGACAAAAAGAAAATCGTGTTGGATTCATTGGGCGCGCTGCGCTGTGAAATGGCGAAACGTTTAAATCTCACCGATCCGTTCGATTATAAATTGCTGTGGGTCATAGATTTCCCGTTGTTTGAATACGACGAGGACGAAGGCAAATACTACGCGACGCACCATCCTTTCACTATGCCGATGGTCGAGGATTTAGAATTTGTCGACACAGATCCCGGCAGAGTCCGTTCGATGGCTTACGACGTCGTTATCAA
>WREN01000127.1 GCA_009779295.1 Oscillospiraceae bacterium
GCCGCATCAAACGTTTCAAGATTCTTCAGCTTCGTTACCGCAACAAACAGCGCAAACATTTCTTGCGGGTATCGCTCATTTGCGGAATATACAACTATGAATTAATGTTTTAGGACATATCTAATAAAAAATTCCCACAATTTATATTGTACGGGGAATTTTTATTTTTCGAATAAACGACTACCATTTATGATTTCGATTTTTCGTTTTGCAGAATCAAGTTGAATATCTGATACAAAATGAGCAAAGATAAACCGAGAGGGTAATAATAACTCGTTCCTATTTATTTTTTTGAACATTTTCAAACAATCAGACACTAATAAGACGGTAGAACGATAATTTTGAAATAAACCCCAAAACAAAAACCCCTATGAATCGTTGGTACATAAGGGTTTCTCTCTGGAGGCGCCATCCGGATTCGGACCGGAGGATAAAGGTTTTGCAGACCTCTGCCTTACCACTTGGCTATGGCGCCGTATTTAACGCGTAATACGCGCTTATAATATTATATGAAACGACGGGCGGCTAATATAAGCCGCCCCTACGTTATTGCTTGC
Organism: Oscillospiraceae bacterium; assembly: GCA_009779295.1. Taxonomy (GTDB): domain Bacteria; phylum Bacillota; class Clostridia; order Oscillospirales; family CAG-272; genus WREN01. Next base: position 558 of record WREN01000127.1, read on the forward strand.
AGGTGCAACCTGCCTGGAGCGGATTACGGGGCTCGAACCCGCCACCTCGACCTTGGCAAGGTCGCGCTCTACCAAATGAGCTAAATCCGCACATAAACGCCATATATATGGCGCTGGTGCCTCCGATCGGAATTGAACCAACGACACGGGGATTTTCAGTCCCCTGCTCTACCAACTGAGCTACAGAGGCAAAAAACGTTGCAACGCAACGTTGAAAAAACGCAAGCGTTTTTTCGCCGTAAAATTTTGCCATCATAAAAAATATGGCGACCCGGATGGGACTCGAACCCACGACCTCTAGCGTGACAGGCTAGCGTTCTAACCAACTGAACTACCGGGCCATTATGGTGGGAACAACAGGGATCGAACCTGTGACACCCTGCTTGTAAGGCAGGTGCTCTCCCAGCTGAGCTATGCTCCCGCGACGAATTATATTATACCATAACCAGATATATTTGTCAATACCTTTTTTATATTTTTTTACAAATATAATGACAGCGCTCTTTATCCCTCTTATCTGTTTCAAGGATTTCAAACTTACATTCCTGTAAAATATAATTCAACGTTTCATCTGTATACATTCGTTCCGACTGGGTTTCCGAATATCTTTTATAAGAATCTTTTTCTTTTACAAATATATCTAATATAAAATCGCATATGCACGTTTCCCTGTCGTAACAGTTCCGCCAAGCGCACAAAATACCGTCATCTTCCAAAACATAATCATGTTCCGCGAATATATTTTCAAACTTATGCTGGGTGTTGACATCAAAAATAAACAAGCCATTCGGATTCAGATAGTTATGAACAAGCGAAAAACATTTTTTGATATCTGACTCGTTCAGCAGATAATTAACACTGTCAAGGCAGCAAACAACCGCGTCAACAGTTCCGTACAACTCAAAACTCCGCATATCCTGATTCAACAACAGTACATCGCCTACACGTTTACAGGCTTCGATGAGCATATCGACCGAAATATCGATACCAATCATATCGTACCCGAGCGCGGCAAGTTCAGCGGTCATACGACCGCTGCCGCACGCGAGGTCAAGGACGAGATTCACATCGCCGTATTTTTTGAACATGCCGTCGATAAACTTCGCCCATTCGGCGTAGTTTATTTCGCTGTTTAAAATATCATAATACTTCGCGAGAATGGAATATTGATCATTCATTTTTATTCTTCAAACGCTCCAGTATAACCGCGTAACCGTCACTGCCGTATCTCAAACAGCGGTTGACGCGGCTGATCGTAGCCGTACTCAAACCTGTCCGCTCGGAAATATCGTTGTAAATATTGTTCTCGCTCAACAATTTCGCGGCAAAAAATCTTTTCGACATCTCCTGCAATTCCGCAATCGTACACAAATCGTCAAAAAAATTATAACACTCCTCGGTATCTTTCAGCGACAGTATCGCCTCGAATAAAAAATCAAGTCTGTCGTCTTTCATATTATGCGCCATTTAATTTCCCTCCAATAATTCTCTTATATCTTTTAAATCTTCAAATTTTGTTCCGATTAAACTTTGTTCCAACTCGGAAATATCGTTCATGCTGAAGAAATCGCCGAAGATTTTTATGTCCGTAATATATCCGCCGTCAACATTTAAATTTATCTCAACCGTACCGAAATCATAGCGTTTCTTGTCCTTGAAACTGTATTCTTTGGATTTGCCGAAGTTCCAATCCCACGTTGAGTATTTCGTGTCCGCGAGCTTTTGAATTTCGTTTGTATTGGGAAGTTCTCTAACTTCCGCGTCGAAACACGATTCAATAAACGATTTAAACTCCAGAACATCCATTTCACGATCCAACAACTCTTGAATGTTCACAACGCGGCTCCTGACGCTTTTGATCCCCTTGCTCTTAATTTTCTCCTCGTCAACGTTCAGACTGCCGGCGAGTTTTGTCAAATCCGCGCTGAACAACAAAGTCCCGTGGTGCAGAATTTTATCGTTGCGGCAGCATTGCGCGTTGCCGGAGATTTTTAACCCATTAACTTCAACATCGTTCCTGCCGCACAATTCCGCGCTGATACCCAGTTTGCTCAACGAGTTGATTATCGGCTGGGTATAGTGCTTAAAGTTTAAAACGTTTTCACTTTTGGGCGTGATGAACGTAAAGTTGACATTTCCTAAATCGTGAAATACCGCGCCGCCGCCCGTCAACCGCCGGACGGCTTTGATGTTGTTTGTTTTTATATACCCCAGATTCAATTCTGCATACGCGTTCTGATTGCGTCCGATAATGACGGACGGTTCGTTCCGCCAGAGCATGATAACATCGGATTCTGTTTCCAATAAATATTCCTCACACGCTAAGTTGAAGTATGGATCGGTATTTTCGTTTTTGAACAGTATCATTTTTCACCTTGACATTAGTTTGTTATTGTGATATAGTTAAATAAAACACCCGGCGCTGCAGCGCCACCCTCTTTCCCAAAGAGGGCAGGGATTAGTAACTTTTTTATCTCCTTGGCCTCTTTTGTAAAGAGGCTCCGCCCGCAGGCGGTGGTGTTTTTATTAAAAGGAGGGTGCTAAACATGTATATAATCGATTTCCACACACATCCATTTATTTCAGAAGATGAAAATCTTTGCTTCTACGACGCGAACGTAGATTTTTTATCCGATATTGAACGGGCGGGTATTGATAAATTCTGCGGAAGCGTCATTAAATATCTGAACCCTGAAAGTTTCGATGAGGTTCATGAATTAAACGCTCACGCTTTCGAACTTAAAAAACTGTATGGAGACAAGTATATTCCGGGCATACACATTCATCCGAAATTCGTTCGCGAATCCTGCGAAGAATTGAGTAATACCCGCACTAAACTCATCGGCGAGCTCGTGCCTTATATGATGGGCTGGGGAGATTTGAGTTATTCGTCAAAAGAATGTATCGAAATATTTAAACTGGCTGAAGAGTTGGGAATGGTTGTCAACGCGCATCCGACGACTATCGAAGATATGGAGAAAATTGTTAAAGAGACACCGAAACTGAATATCGTATTTGCTCATCCCGGAGAGAAAGCGCATTATCTGGCTCAGCTTGAACTGATGGAGAAATACGACAACGTCTTCCTTGATTTATCCGGCACGGGATTGTTCCGCTACGCTATGCTCGCTTACGGAGTGAAACGCGTCGGTAGCGGCAGGTTCGTTTTTGGAACGGATTTCCCGATTTGTAATGCCGCGATGAATATTGGCGGTGTTTTCGGTGAAGAATTATCCCAAAAGGATTACGAAATGATCTTTCATGAAAATGCGGGAAATTTATTAGGACTATGAAAAAGTTACTACCTCTTCTCATTATCCTATTTATACTCGGATTAACGACTACCGTTATTTACGTAACCTACAAGCCGTCCAGATTGATTTTGACTTACCATTCTATATCGGAAACCGCACCTAACGAGTATTATGATTTATTCGTTAGACCGGGTGACTTCGAAGCTCAGATGGCGGCAATACTCGAAAACAATATCCAAACGTTATTTTTTGGCGAAAAGGACGCAGGGTTATTTATTACGTTCGACGACGGTTATGAGGATAATTATTACAACGCGTTCCCGATAATTAAACAATACGGCGTAAAAGTGACGATCTTTATGATAACCTCGTTGATCGACACGGACGGTTATCTAACTTCGGCGCAGATAAGAGAAATGTCGGACAGCGGACTTGTAAGTTTCGGGAGCCATTCACATACGCACCAGAACCTCACCAAAATCGATGAATCGCAATTAATTGAAGAATTTACAACTTCTAAAAAGACTCTTGAAAGAGTTACAGGGAAGCACGTAACCGTATTATCCTATCCTTACGGATATTATAATAATAAAGTTACCAAAACCGCATCAGATTTTTTTGATTATGCGGTCAATACAGCCGGACCGAATATTCTTAACAGCCTTTCCGGTAATATGGCGCTGCCGAGAATTATTATACCGCGTAATATTGAAATTTCGAAATTTATAAATAAATGTTTTCCGTAGTGAATTCACCGTTTATAGTGCGTTCTATAAAATCCTGCATATTATCAAGTCGTGTATTATAAATCATAGCGGAAAGATATTTCCGTTCTTTGTAATGCGTGTCCGACCCGACTATTTTTAACAAATTGTATTCGTTGGCATACCATTCCGCGCGCTCGTTCACAATATCAGGCATACTTGAGTTTATTACCTCTACTGCGTCCGTCAGTTCAGGGAAAAGATGGAACCCCGTAATATACGCCGCCTGCCTGAAAGGATGCGCGTGAACTATAAAAGCTCCGTCAGCATGTGTAATATCGAAATATTCTTTCGCCTCCCACTTTTCCATATCGGAATGGTCGTATAACCATTGTTTATCAAGACCGTACGTAAGGAAATCAGCGTTTTGATACGTAAATTCCCACGCGAAGAATACGTCCATGCCGTATTCTTGACCCGCTTCATACGCTTCGTCATAACCGGAACAAAAAATATCTACCCTCTCTTCCCACGGCATTTCGCGGGGAACCGATGAATTGCCGGTGAAGAAATGGTCTGTCACGATAAGTCCTGCGAAACCAAGATTCTTGTAAAATTTAACTAAATCCAATCCACTCATTCTTGAGCATCTGCTTGCTTGGGAAGTATGCGAGTGGATTTCATATTTATATCCCATAATAATTTTCTTTTCACTCTTTTCAACTTTTCAAATTGCTATATCCATTTATTTCAAATAATCCTGAAGTAATGTTCCCGGGAAATATGTATTCAATATCGTTTTATAATCATAACCCAATTCCGCCAAATTCATCGCGCCGAATTGGCTCATGCCGACGCCATGCCCCCAGCCTTTGCCGATGAACACGAAGTTTCCGCTCTTGCCTTGCGCGATGACAGTTGATTCGGATTTTACTACCGGCAATGATAAAGTATCGCTTGTTTCGATAACACTCGGTTTTTCGTTTATATCAATATTATAAGTCTTAATACCGTCGCTTGTCAAGACAGTTACTGCCGTATCTATAGGAATCGGTTCCGCGCCGATATTATTCATGATATTTATTGTACTTTCACTGTTAATATTTACAAGTCCATTGGATGTCATGGCGTACATGTTTGAGTTTGACGAAACATCCTTGACATAGCTATACTGCGTTATCGTAACGGGCTGTCCCGCTTTCGCGACAACGAAATTCGCGCTTTTGAGATGCGCGCTCAGCGTCGAACGTATGTTGTCGCAGCGCTCCAAAGTGACTTTCGTTCCGTATGTATCCGTAAACGTTATCGAATAAACATACGTTGAATTTTCGGCGAATTTATTAATTTTAATGTCCGCGATTGAACCCTTCAACTGCGTATATCCTTTGCTGATCAAAGTATTCAGCAGCTGCGTAGGCGAAACTTCCGCCGTCCATGATCCGTTTGAATGGCGCGAGTAATCCTCCCACGGCGTGGGTATCGCTTTCAAATAAGGGCTTGACGCGCCTCCCCATGCCTCGTTCGAGCTGACTGTAACCCCGCCCGCGACCGCGGAATAAAACGTTCGGGCAGGAATGCCGTTATATGTAAGTATCATTCCGGCCGTTTCAGATACCGCTTGATAAGTTAGAGCAGTAGATCTGCCGATTCCGGCGTACATCTGGCAATGTGTGTCGTTGCATAAATCAAAACCATACGCTGAGTTATGCCGCCCCAGCATCGAAACCGTAAACGTCCTTACCGTTACGGCAAAGGCCTTTTGAACCCCAATCGGCCAGCTGACTCCGATTTCCCACGGAAGCACGCCGGAAACATAATCGTCAAGCGGAAGTAAATTCGTCAACGCTACGCCGTTGCCGGAACGTTTAAATTCAAAAACTCCGCTGTACTTATTTTTAGCGGGCGTGATTAAATACGCTTCGCTGTCGCCGCTTTGTACGGCGGTCAATGCGAAAGTAACGTTAGGATCATCAAACTCAAATAAAATTTTATTTGTAATCGGATTAACGAGCGATAAGGCTGTTGGAGATGGTCCGGTTATATACATTTGTTCATGCTGCTCGATGCTTTCTAACGCGGTCAACGCTTCCTGTTCCGAACCGAACTGCCCTGTCCTGTAAACAATCGCACCGTTTATAAATGCCGGAAATATATCTAATTCTAAATTTTCTAGTTGATACTCCGATGTAAATTCAATATGCCAGCCGCCTATAGCGCGTTGATTTGAATTGGCAATCGAGTAAA
>WREN01000128.1 GCA_009779295.1 Oscillospiraceae bacterium
CGTCGCGACGATAGACGAACCCACCGACCCGCGCGAGCCGACCGAATATCCCTCGTCCTCGCTGAACTTCACCAACTTACGCGCGATGATATACATCACCGCAAACCCGTTTTTGATGATCGACGACATCTCCTTGTCGATGCGGGCTGTGACGATTTCCGGCAGAGGGTCGCCGTAGATTTCTCTCGCTTTGTTCCAGACGATCTCCTGCAAATCCGTATCCGAACCGGCAATTTCCGGTTTAAACGTCCCCAGCGGTATCGGGCGTATGTTCTCAATCATCTCACCGATCAGATTGCTGTTCGTCACGACGACCTCATACGCTTTATCTTTGCCAAGATATTCAAATTCTTCCAGCATTTCGTCGGTCGTCCGCAAATATAACCCAATATCCCTGTCAGCGTCGGGATACTTCATACCGCTCAGCAAAATTTTGCGGTAGATTTCATCGTGCTTGTTGATAAAATGCACGTCGCACGTCGCCACAACAGGTTTGCCAACCTCTTCGCCGAGTGCGATTATCTTGCGGTTGAAATCCCGCAAATCTTCCTCGCCGGACGCTTTGCCTTCATTGATGAGGAACCGATTGTTACAAATCGGCTGGATTTCGAGATAGTCGTAGTACTCCGCGATACTCACAAGTTCGGCGTGGGATTTATTGTCCTTCAGCGCGCTGAACAGCTCGCCTGATTCGCAAGCCGTCCCGACAATCAAGCCGTCGCGGTACTCGTTCAGGATCGTTTTCGGTATGCGCGGGCATTTGTAAAAGTAGTTGAGATAGCTCATAGAGATTAACTTATACAAATTTTTAAGACCTGTTAAATTTTTCACAAGGATTATCATATGGAACGTCGGCAGTTTTAGAGGGTCGGCTTTGTCCGACATCGATTTCACCATGTTGACGATGTCTTTGATGCCTTCCTGTTTGAATTTATCGACCATCTTGTAAAATATCTTCGCCAACACCTCAGCGTCGTCGGTGGCGCGATGGTGAGTGAATCCGCCGAGCCCGAAATATTCCGCAACCGCGTCGAGTTTGTGACGTTTCAAATCGGGGTTGATGTAGCGCGACAACGCTACCGTGTCAAGATAAGAATTATTGAAGTAGAGTTTGAAATCGTCCGCGGCTTTGCGTATGAAACTGATGTCAAATCCGGCGTTGTGGGCGATGAGGATACGGTTGCCCGCGAATTTCAAGAACGTTTTGACCGCTTCTTCTGTAGTCGGTGCATCCTCGACCATTTCGTCGGTGATTCCGGTGAGCTGAGTGATTTCAATAGGTATCGGGCGTTCGGGATTGACATACGTGTGGAACGTCTTTAATACCTTGCCGCTTTTAACGATGACCGCGCCGATTTCCGTTATCTTGTCCTGCAACGCCGACAATCCCGTTGTTTCGATGTCGAACACAACAAACTCGTCCGTGAACGCAGCGTTCGCGGTGCCGTAGACGGCTTTCGCGGTGTCGTCTACGAAATACGCTTCCATTCCGTAGATGACTTTGATAGTTGACTTCATCTTTTCTTTGACTTCCATGATTTCGGGAAATGTTTGCACGTTGCCATGGTCCGTGACGGCTATCGCTTTGTGGCCCCATCTCGCGGCGAGACGCAACAACTTCTCCGGCGTAACGACGGCGTCCATCGACGACATGTTCGTGTGCAGATGCAATTCAGTGCGCTTGACTTCCGCGTAATCGATCCTGTCGATTTTGTCGATGATAGCAATATTCGTCGCTTCTATTACCAGCTCGTTTTCATATTTGTCATCTTTTGTTATCCCCTTGACCGCAACCGCTTTACCCGCCTTGACGTTCTTGATTATCGCGTCCGCGCGCTCGTTCTCGATGATTTGCTTGACCGTAATAGACATATCCTCGTCCGTCATATCGAACGAAATAACCGTCCGGTCACCGCTGCGGTTGATTTTGTGTTCGAACTTGAAAACCTCGCCCAAAACGATAACGCTGCGTTTAGGTTGTGTAGCGTTGCGGATCGGCACGGGAACGATCTCAAAATCGCCGCCGAATATATACGCGCAGTTTTCGGTATTGAAAACCATATTGCCGATTTTGTAGATATAATCGGTCACGGCTTGATTTTCGACTTCGTTTTCGAAAAGCGATTCTATCATTTTCAATTCCGGACCTTCTTTGGGTATCTCATCTTCAGGTTCCGCTGATATTTGCTTTTCGATTTCGCGCGTCATCGCCGATAACATTTCTTTTTGCTGTTTTTCATAAGCGGAATAATTATATTCATAGTTATCCTTTTGGCGTATTTCAATTTCAAAATCCAAATCAAATTCACTTTTGATAATTTTTTCGATCAAAATCTGAGTTTTACCGTCGTACAGCAAGTCCACTCCGCCGTTGCTCATCGCTACATCTATAGTTATTTTTTTATTTTCATCGTCAATATTTATACTGCAATCATTGAAAAACCCCTGTGCGATAATGCCGGTTCGCTGCGTTTCCATTAATATTTGCGGTATGTAATTTTTATCGAACAATTCTTTGTCGTATTTGGGATTTATCCTCACGGAATTTATCTGGTGCGCTTCGCAAACCTGCGCTTCTATCCGGTACAAAACCTCTTTTTCCACTAAAAAAGGTATCGCCGCGTCAACTTCGAGCATTTTTCGTTCACGTTCGACACGCGTGGCAATATTAACAGCCGATTGAAGTATTTCCACATATTCAATCGGCGGCGTATATCTTTTGAACAGTTCAAGCAGTGTACCCATTTTTTTATCCTCTGTTTATCTCATCAATCAACGTCTGTATAATTTCATCTTCACGTATCTTCCTTACAACCTTCCCGTGTTTGAACAGCACGGCGTTCCCTTTCCCTCCGGCGACGCCTATGTCGGCGTCGGACGCTTCGCCCGGTCCGTTCACCGCGCAGCCCATTATCGCTACGGTCAACGCATGGTCGTTCGTGATTTCCGTTACGGCGCGGCGTTCGAATTCGGTTGTTAAATTAATTAAATCAATCATCGTCCTGCCGCACGTCGGGCACGAGATGATGTTCAAGCCGCTTTTACGGACTCCGGCGGCTTTGAGGATGGCGATTCCCTCTTTGACTTCTTCAATCGGCGAAGCGGTCAACGAAACGCGGATGGTATCGCCGATACCATCGCACAAAAGCGAACCGATTCCGATTGCCGATTTGATTGTGCCCATATGCTGAGTGCCGGTTTCCGTAACGCCGAGGTGCAGCGGATAATCAAACGCCTGCGAAAACATTCGGGTGGCTTGGATGGTTTCGTAAACGTTCGAGGATTTTATCGCGACGACGATCTGGTCGAAATCGAAACTTTCGAGTATCCGCACGTGATTAACAGCGGATTCAAATAAACCGCATTTTGCCGAACCGCCGTTCACGCCGACCCTAATCGGCACGCCGTGCAGTTTGCACGCCGTAACCACTTCTTTAACCCGCGAGTTGTCGCCGATATTGCCGGGATTGATACGTATCTTATCCGCTCCGGCGTAAACGCTCTCGATCGCGAGTTTGTGATTGAAGTGTATGTCCGCGACCAGCGGGATGTTGATTTGCTCTTTGATTTTATAAATCGCCTTCGCGTCTTCCAAACCCAAGACCGCCACGCGAATAATTTCACAGCCCGCCGCTTCCAATTCTAGAATCTGCGCGATGTTCGCGGCAACGCCGCGAACTCTTGTCATAGACTGCACCGTAATCGGTGCGTCACCGCCGATGTAGATGCTGCCGATTTTTATCTTTTTAGTTTTACGTCTTTCCATAATCAGCCTCCCGTGAACAGTTTCAAAATGTCCTGATATGTCACAACTACCATCAGAACCATCAGCAGCACGATTCCGACGAAATGCACGTAACCCTCATATTCTGGTTTGATCGGTTTGCCGCGGATGATTTCGATGACCTGGAACACTATACGCCCGCCGTCCAATGCGGGTAAGGGTAATAAATTAAAGATTCCTAAGTTGAGCGAAATGATCGAGCAGAGATACAGCAGATTCGTTCTGCCTGTGCTTGCGGCCTCGCCGATCGCCGTCGTCACGCCGACAGGTCCGGACATTTGTTTGATTCCGTATTTGCCCGTTACCACATCGTAAATCGATTCCCATATCATCTTCATCGACGAAACCGATTGAAAGTAAGCGTGTTTGATTATATTCAACGGAGTTTTTTGTACGCCGTATACGTAGAAATCCACTGAGCCGTATTCAATCCCTTGCGATACTATCGTTGAAAATTCTACGCTGCGCAATACGATTTTTTCGCCGTTACGGACGACCGTCACGTCAACGGGTTCAACGCCTTTGCGCATTATTTCGTATATCAAATCGTTCGCGATATGCGTTGACGCTTTGTTGATTTTGACAATTTTGTCATCGACCATTAATCCCGTGCTAAAAGAAATAGAATCTTCTTCAAACATATATATCGTCGTAGAACCGAGATTTTCCGAAGTTATCACTACCACAGCCATGACAAGTACACCGAGCGCCAGATTCATCACCGCGCCTGATACGTTTATTATTATCCGCTGCCAAACCGGTTTTTTATTTAACGCGCCGGTATCGTTGGGGTCGGCTTCTTCATCTTCGCCCACCATGTTCACAAAACCGCCGATCGGCAGCAGGCGAAGAGAATAGCGTATGTTTGTTTTTGGAGAGATGCGCGACAATATCCGCGGACCCATTCCCAGCGCGAATTCCCTGACCGTTACACCGAATATCCGCGCCGATATGAAATGCCCGAATTCGTGTACGAAAATCAATACGCCGAATACTAATATCGCTATTAAGATGTTTATGATGTTATTTACTCCCTTTCGAATTATCATGCGGGACGCCGAGGGCGGCGTCCCCTACAAATTCCCTCGCCCAAATTTCTGCCGCCTCAATATCCTCAATCGTTGGATCCGCAACATTCCTACAATTGGTAACCGCATTTTCGACCAAATCAAAAATATCTGTAAATTTTATTTTGCCCGTCAAGAACAACTCAACTGCGTACTCGTTCGCGCCGTTGAGAACGGCGGGGACGATTCCGCCTTGTACAATCGCGTTATACGCCAACGGCAGCAGCGTGAACGTTTCCGTGTCGGGCTTGTTAAACGTCAGCGAACCTAATTTCGCGAAATCCAGCGGCGGCACCTGGCTTTTATGCCGCTCCGGATACGTCAGCGCATATTGTATGCACAACCGCATATCCGGTACGCTCAGTTGCGCGATGACCGCATTATCTATATATTCAACCATCGAATGAATTATGCTTTCGCGATGAATTAAAACTTCGACCTGCGCCGAGTCAACGCCGAAAAGCCGCACGGCTTCTATGACTTCAAGCCCCTTGTTCATCAATGTCGCGCAGTCGATCGTTATTTTCGGACCCATCTTCCACGTGGGATGTTTGAGCGCGTCGGCAACGGTGATGTTGTCAAGGTCTTTGCGACCGTAAAACGGTCCGCCGGAACACGTGAGCAATATACGTTTGATACTGTTACGCGTATCAAGCGATTGAAAAATCGCGCTGTGTTCGCTGTCAACGGGAATGATTTGCACGCTGTTTTGTTTCGCTTCACGCATGATAATCTCGCCGGCGGTGACTAACGTCTCCTTGTTGGCGAGCGCAATAGTGCGTTTGTTTCTGATAGCGGCAAGCGTAGGGCGCAAACCCGCGCTGCCCATTATCGCGTTGACAACTATGTCCGCGTCTGTCGTTGCCGCGACTTCTTCGGAATCACGCAAAACTTTGACGTTATTTAATTTTTGCGGTTTTTTCATAGCGCAGTATTCCGGTTTAAACTCTTCAATTTGTTCCTGCAATAATTCAATATTATCGCCGACGGTCAGCGCAACAACTCTCAATCCGAGATGCCGCGCTACGTCGAGTGTTTGCCTGCCTATCGAGCCGGTTGAGCCAAGGATGGCGATTTTTTTGTTTAACATATCGTTCGCTCCTAAAAGAATATCTCAAAATACGGCAGGGCTGAGTACAAAATATACAGAAACGGAGCCGTCGCGATAATGCTGTCGAATCTGTCCAGCACGCCGCCGTGACCCGGAAATACGCCGCCGAAATCTTTAATGTTGTAGTTCCTCTTTATAAGCGACGCTATTAAATCACCGCACACGGAGATTATCGACATCACAAACGCGACGATAATCAGCGGCAGATACTTCGGCGTCGCTTCAAATATCCACCCGATTATAAATCCATATACGCAGAACGACAAGATACAAACAACGATTCCGCCGACTGCACCTTCGATGGTTTTCTTCGGGCTTACTTCCTTAATGAGTTTGTGCCGTCCGAATTTGATTCCAATCAGGAACGCGCCGGTATCGGTCATCCACGCGCTGATGAATACAAGTAAGAAGACATACTCGCCGTAATTGGAATCCCTTAATAATATGATACTCGTGAAACTGAAGATGATATATATTATTGCCATGTATGCGACGGCAATATCATTCAAGCTGATATTTCTTTTCGACGAAACAGCTACGACCATTAAATAAAACATAAAAATAAAAAACATAAAAAATAATATTTTAAACAGCAGGTTTTTATCGTGTATATGCCGCGCTAACAACGGCACGAAGATCGACAAAAAATATGAAGGAATACTTATATGAAATTGTTTTTTTAAACCAAGACAATCGAGTAATTCGTATACTGCGACGGTTCCCATGACGATAATAAATATCTCAAGCATGAAAGTTCCGGA
>WREN01000129.1 GCA_009779295.1 Oscillospiraceae bacterium
CAGAATAACGCTAAAAACACAATATTAAATCTCTATAAAACCGGCAAACCGAAAGCCGCGTTACTGCACGGCGTGACTGGCAGCGGCAAGACAAATGTAATCAAAGCCGTCACGGATGAAGTTTTAAAAAGCGGAAGACAAGTTATAACGCTCGTTCCGGAAATCGCTTTGACTCCGCAGACCGTGGCGCTGTTCAAATCTTACTATGGCAAGCGCGTCACGGTTGTCCATTCGGGATTGTCGGCGGGCGAAAGATACGATTCATGGCGCAAGATGAAGAACGGCGACGTGAGCATTTGCGTCGGAACGCGCTCGGCTATCTTCGCGCCGTTTGAGAATATCGGGCTTATTGTCATGGACGAAGAGCAGGAACACACGTACAAATCCGACATGACGCCGAAGTATCACGCGCGCGACATTGCGCGTTTCAGGTGCGCCGAGCATAAAGCGTTAATGTTACTCTCGTCCGCTACGCCATCGGTTGAGAGCTACAATAAAGCCCTGAATGGAACATACACGTTGGTGGAGTTGAAGCACCGTTACGGCAACGCCGTCATACCCGACGCGATGAAAGCCGACATGCGCGAAGACGCGCAGCAGGGAATAATGTCGCCTGTCGGAACATTTTTGCGCGAGGAGATCCAAAAGAATTTGGATTCCGGCGAACAGACAATATTATTTATCAACCGACGCGGATATAATAATTTCGTGAGCTGCCCGATGTGCGGCAAAGTCATAATGTGTCCGCGTTGCAGCGTATCGCTTACGTTTCATAACAGCGGCCATCTGCGCTGCCATTACTGCGGGCATACAGAGGATAAGCCGGACATCTGTCCCGCATGTGAGAGTAAGCACATCGCGTTCCTCGGTTACGGAACTCAAAAAGTCGAGGAAGAATTGAAGGAATTATTTCCGGATGGACGAATTCTTCGTATGGACGCGGACACTACTTCCGGTAAATTTGCGTTCGACGGTATACTGGAATCGTTCAGGAACCAGGATGCGGACATCTTGCTCGGAACGCAAATGGTCGCAAAGGGTCACGACTTCCCGAACGTTTCGCTCGTGGGCGTAATATCCGCCGACATGTCGCTGTACGTCAGCGACTATAGGGCGAACGAGCATACGTTCGCGCTTATAACGCAGGTAATCGGGCGCGCGGGCAGATCGGATATCAAAGGACGCGCGGTGATTCAATCGTTCAACCCGACCCATCCGATACTCGACATGGCGGCGGAACAGAATTACAAAGAGTTCTACGAAAACGAAATCGCGTTCAGGAAGGCTTTATTATTCCCGCCGTTCTGCGATTTGATTTCGGTGATGTTCACTTCGGAATCCGAAAACGAAGCGTTGAACGTTTCGATAGCGTTCGCGAAGCGGTTGCATGAATTGAAGAAGACGATATTTTCCGATATAAGTTTGATTATCTTTGGGCCGTTTGAGGCGCCGATATACAAGCTCAACGACAAATTCCGCATGAGACTGGTAATTAAATGCCGGATAAACAATAAAACGCGCAATCTGTTTGACAATTTGCTGAAAGAGTTCAGCGAATCGTTGTACAAGAAGATACTGATCGGGATTGATGTGAATCCTACGCAGATATAAAGCATAGAAAATTTATATTTTCGGGAGGAATGGGATAGTTTGTGAAAAGTCAAAAGGCGAAAAATAATAAAAAAAGCAACAGTTATCTCGGCGCGTATTATAAAGCTGCGAAACCCGCTTTAAAATATAAATGGTGTTATGTTATTCTCACTCTGCTCGGTATAATTCTTATCGCCGCAGATTTGGCTTTCGCCCAAAACAGCAGAGATTTATTCGATTTGGCTCCAAATATTTCTCATGACACGGCAGTAAGAATTATAGTATATTTTGTTATTATAATTGCGGTACAATACATATTTGGATTTATTGAAACTTATATTGGAAATTATTTTAACGAATCCGTAATATACGCTATGCGTCGGGATTTACTGGGGAAAATACAACGACTGAAAACAGAATTTTTCGACAACAATCATACCGCTAAAATACAGAATACGTTTTTTAGTCAGATCGAAGTCGTAAAAAATTTTGTCGTAACAGATATACGCAATATGATAAAACTGCCTTTGACTTTTATTATAATCGGTGCGTATCTTTTCACGGTTCACCCGTATCTGGGAATAACGGCGGTCGTTGCAAGCGTGCTTCAGCTTGTCAGCAATGTTACGTTTAAAAAATCATTTTTTAATATGCTTGACAAAGAAAGAAAAGTAGACCAAGGGGTTTACACCACGATGGGAGAAACCACACAGGGGATACGCGAAGTCAAAATAAATCAAGTTGAGGATTTCATAGACCAAAAATTAAAAATATATCAAAAAAATGGGGTAAGATATACTAATGCTCGCGTTAAATACCAAACTCTGCGGGGAATTATAAAAGAAATCCCAATGAAAGTTGGTTATATTTTCGGATTATCGGTAGGTATATTTCTCATGATGGACGGAACTATAAATCCCGGAGATTTGGTCGCATTTATCACGCTTTTATATAAAGTTTCGGAACCGTTTAACGGAATAACGCAGACATACTCTAATTTTCAAAGCTCGCTTCGAAGCGCGAATGATTTATTAAGATTAGTGGACGAGCCGGAAGAAGATTATAATTCAGGGGAAACTTTAAAACTGCCGATTGAGAGTATTAAATTCAACGGTGTAAGTTTTTTATACAAAATATGCGAAACGTCAGAAGATGACGAAGTATTAAATTCAATGGTATTTTCAGAAGATTTAGACAATAATAAAACAGAGATGAAAAATATTTTAAATGATCTAAATTTTGAAGTAAAGGGTGGTTCTACAGTCGCGCTTGTCGGTCCGAGCGGTTCGGGCAAAAGCACGGTTATAAAATTATTGTATAAATTTTATGAACCGACGAGCGGGGAAATATCAATCAACGGCAAGCCTATAAGTCAGTATAATATAAATTCACTCCGAAAAACAATGTCGATAGTATCGCAGGATATATTTTTATTCGACGGAACTGTCCGTGAAAATTTAATTCTCGGACGTGAAAACATAAATGATAAAGATATAGAAGACGCTTTGAAATTTTCAGAAAGTTACGATTTTGTCATAAACCTGCCCGACGGACTTGAAACAAATCTTGGCGAACGCGGGATAAAACTATCGCAGGGACAAAAACAAAGGTTGTCTATCGCGCGTTCAATAATCAAAAAAGCAAATATAATAATACTTGACGAGCCGACTTCCGCGCTCGACGTTGAAACAGAATATACTTTCCAGCAAAATATCGCAAAATGGGCAAAGGGCTGTACGAAAATTATTATCGCGCACCGTCTTACAACGATACGCA
This sequence comes from Oscillospiraceae bacterium, assembly GCA_009779295.1. GTDB lineage: Bacteria > Bacillota > Clostridia > Oscillospirales > CAG-272 > WREN01. The sequence continues at coordinate 3,367 of WREN01000129.1, forward strand.
ATGCGGATTATATTTTATTTTTGGACGAAGGTAAAATTGTTGAACAGGGTTCTCCATATGAATTAATAAAAAAAGAAGGCGGCAAATTCAAGGATTATTGGGAAAAGCAGTTCTTGTTTCAAGAAGAGAAAACGCCCGAATATATAAACCCATAGCAGAACTGAACAAAGTAAGCATTTTCTACGTACTTAAAGAGAGGGATAAATTTTGGCGATTTTGAAAATAATAAAAGAAAACGACCCGATCCTGCGCAAGCAAAGCCGTTACGTCGACAGGATTTCTCTGCGCGTGGAACGGCTCATCGACGATATGATTGAAACTCTGCACGAAGCGGAAGGCGCGGGTCTCGCCGCAGTGCAGGTTGGCGTTTTGAAGCGCGTCGTCATTATTGAAGTTGAAGAGGGCAACACGATTGTGTTGATAAACCCTGAAATAATCGACCGCGAAGGCACGCAGAATAACGTGGAGGGATGCCTTTCCATTCCCGAAAAGTGGGGCATGACTGACCGTCCCGCGACCGTAACGGTCAAGGCGCTCGACCGCAACGGCAGCGAGTTCACCGTGACGGGTTCGGAGTTACTCGCGCGGGCGATTTGTCATGAATTGGATCATTTGAACGGGGTGTTATACACCGACAACGTTATCCGTATGCTGACGGCGGAGGAAGTCGAGGAATTGCGAAACGGCGGTGATTCGGAATGAAGCCTAAAATCATGTTCATGGGAACGCCGGATTTCGCCGACGTGATATTGAAACGTTTGCACGCCGAGGGTTACGACATCTGCGCCGTAGTCACGAATCCCGACAAGCCAAAAGGCAGGGGCTACGAAATGCAGCCGCCGCCGGTGAAAGTGACTGCCGAGAAGTTAGGCTTGCCCGTTTATCAGCCGGTAACGTTGAAGAACGCGGAATTTTTAGAAGAAGTCAAGCCGGATATGATTGTTCTTGCGGCGTATGGGAAAATCCTGCCGAAGAATTTTATTGAATACAATAACGTCTGTGTACACCCGTCACTCTTGCCGAAGTATCGCGGCGCGGCGCCGATCCAGCGCGCTATCATGAACGGCGAAACGGTCACGGGTATAACTATCATGCAAATGGGCGAGGGTATTGACACGGGCGATATTCTGTTGCAAACGGAGTGTGCAATTGAGGACAGCGACAATTTCGAGTCGTTGCACGACAGGCTCGCTATTCTCAGCGCGGATTTGTTGATTGAGGCGTTGAAACAAAATCCGCAGCCCGTAAAGCAGGACGACGCTCACGCGACTTACGCGCCGAAGATTGATAACAGCGAGTTGTTGATTGATTTTGGCAAATCCGCAACCGAAATAAATAATCACATCAGAGCGTTGTCGCCGTTCGCGGTTCTAAACGGCAGGAAGATAAAAATTCTTTCCGCGAAGGTATCAAATGTAACAGAAGGTTCACCCGGAATCGTTGTTTCACTTAGCAACGGAGTTATTTCCGTTGTGTGCGGAGAGGGAACGCTCAATATTGAAACCCTCTTGCCCGAAGGAAAGGGTAAAATGAAAGCGGGGGATTTCATCAACGGGCGGAAAATTTCTATAGGGGATGTGTTTAACGATGGCAATAATTGACACTTTTGATGACAAAACCGACGCGATAATCAATCCTTCGCAAATCGCTCCGCCGATTGACGGCTTCCCGAAAGTTGCCGTCGTTGCGTTCAGCGAGCGTATGATTATCGCGCTAAACGAACACTACGAAACAACTTTAATCGACAAAATGACCGCCGTTTATACGATTCCGATTTATCAAATCACATTCGAAGGCAAAGAGATTGCAGTTTACTGTTCGCCGCTCGGCGGTCCGTGCGCAGGTGGATTGCTTGAGGAAATGATTTCAAAAGGCTGTGAAAAGTTCGTGTTCTTCGGTTCGTGCGGAGTTCTCGACCGTGAGATTGCCGCAAAGTCGTTGATTGTTCCGACTGCCGCTTACCGTGACGAAGGAACGAGCTACCATTACATGCCGCCGGGCGACTATATCGAAGTCGCGACCGCACCGAAACTCACCGCAATATTGACCAAATTAAATTTACCGCATGTCTGCGGTAAAACATGGACGACCGACGCGTTTTACCGCGAAACCCGCGGCAACATGGAAAAACGCAAAAACGAAGGTTGTATCACAGTCGAGATGGAGTGCGCATCCATAATGGCGGTCGCTCAGTTCCGTGACGTCGATGTGTACCAATTTTTGTATGCCGCCGACAGTTTGGACGAAGTAGAATGGGATTCCCGAACGCTCGGCAGTCTACCAAAGGACGACCGCGAAAAGTTTCTGCGGATCGCGTTGGAAATCGCAACTTACATATAAGGAGGCCTAACTAAGTGCCATTATTTTTCTACAGTGACTGGACGTATTTATTACTCGTCCTGCCCGCGGTTATACTTGCGCTTTTCGCGCAAATCAACGTCAGCTCGACGTTCAACAAATACTCAAAAATATTTTCAAACAGAGGTTTCACAGGTCATAACGCCGCGCGCGCGATTTTGGACGCGAACGGCTTATACAATGTGCAAATAGTTCAAACGCCCGGCAAACTGACGGATCACTACGACCCGCGCAGCAATTGCATAAGATTATCCGATTCCGTGTTCGACAGCCGTTCGGTGGCGGCGATTGGCGTCGCCGCGCACGAAGCCGGTCACGCGCTGCAATACGCAAAAGGCTATGTCCCAATGAAACTCCGCGCCGCAATCATTCCCGTGACGAACATCGGCTCATCTTTGGCGTGGCCGTTGGTACTGCTCGGCATATTCCTGTCATATCCGATACTCGCATATTTGGGCGTAATTTTGTTCGGGTTCGTTACCCTGTTTCAGTTTGTCACGCTGCCCGTTGAATTCAACGCGAGCCGCAGAGCTTTACAAGCTCTAACAAACAGCGGCACGTTAAATGACACCGAACTTCGCGGTTCCAAAAAAGTCCTTACAGCCGCCGCTTTGACATATGTCGCGGCATTGGCTGTTTCGATAGGCAATTTCTTGCGTTTATTAATAATATCAGGAAGGTCGCGCCGAAGATGAATTCTATCAGGAACGCGGCTTTAATTTCGCTTGAACGGATCGAAAAAAATAAAAAATATTCGAATCTTGAAATTGACGCGGCGATTAAAAAATACAATTTCACGGATATTGACCGCTCGTTTTTCACGGCGCTGGTGTACGGAGTTATCCAACGCAGGATCACGCTCGATTATTTTATCGCACAGTTTTCAAATAAACCGATCGGTAAGATCGACCCAACCGTTTTGCAAATTCTGCGTCTCGGGTTATATCAAATCATGTTCATGGATAAGGTTCCAAACAGCGCGGCGTGCGATG
>WREN01000130.1 GCA_009779295.1 Oscillospiraceae bacterium
ACGAATATGAATGTACGCGCGTCGGCAATCAAAAAGATGATTGCGCTTATCACAGAGTTTTTGAGGATATAAATAAAAAAATAGCGGCTGAACTCGATAAAATCACATTTGATATGTTGCTGGATAAAAATTAAAATATTATGGAGGTAAAAAAAGTATGAAAAAATTTAAATGCGGCGTTTGCGGATATATTTATGAAGGAGAAAAGGCTCCGGAAAAATGCCCGCAATGCGGAGCGCCCGCTTCGAAATTCGTTGAAGTAGTAGAAGGCGGAGCAGTAACATACGCGTGCGACCATGTTGTAGGAAGCGCAAAAGGTATAGATGCGGAAGTAATCGAAGGCTTAAAAGCTAATTTCGCGGGCGAATGTACGGAAGTAGGAATGTATCTCGCGATGAGCCGTCAGGCGGACAGGGAAGGTTATCCGGAAATCGCGGAGGCTTACAAGCGTTACGCGTTCGAGGAAGCTGAACACGCGGCGAAATTCGCTGAATTGCTCGGTGAAGTTGTGAATGCCGACACGAAATACAACTTGGAATTGAGAGCCGCGGCTGAACACGGCGCTTGCCAAGGCAAAACCGATCTCGCTGTACTCGCTAAGAAATTGAATCTCGACGCTATCCACGACACAGTACATGAAATGGCGAAAGATGAAGCAAGACACGGCAGAGGCTTCAAAGGATTACTCGACAGATTTTTCTCTTGACAGAATCTAAATCTTATGGTACAATAATACAAACCGCATATAATCAGGGGTGCTGATAATTGAATCGGCTGAGATGAGCAGTAATACTGCGCGAACCCTTCAAACCTGATATGGATAATACCGGCGCAGGGAGATTGTAATTTTTAACATTTTTACTTATGATAAAATATTACCGCGCCTAAAAAAGATGCGGTAATTTTTATTTGAGGAGAAAAAATTAAAAATGAAAAAAATTAGGACATTAGTCGAATGTGCAGTTTTAATTGCATTAGCAACAGTTTTATCAGTTATTAAAATTTACGAAGCGCCGCTCGGAGGTTCCGTGACTTTATTCTCAATGGTACCGATAATATTGATCTCGTTCCGCCACGGAATCAAATGGGGTTTGGGTTCCGGTTTCGTTTATTCCGTGATCCAGCTATTGCTTGGATTGAAAAACGTGATGTACGTGCCGGGCGCAGTAGGGATTATATTGTGCATATTGCTTGATTATATACTGCCGTTTACGTTGCTGGGGCTGGCGGGGATATCCCACCTGTCACCTGCGGGTGACATCCCCCCTTTGGCAAGGGAGGGAAAGAACAAATTTATTTTCCCTTCCCTTGCCAAAGGGTGGGGGACCGTCCGCAGACGGTGGGGGGATTCCGTACTCCGCGTATTCTTCGTCTGTATCCTCCGCTACCTCTGCCACGTATTGAGCGGAGCTGTAGTCTGGTACGAACTAACGAAAGCGGGCGGATGGAACGATTTAGTTATGCAAACCGGAATGTGGATGTACTCGATAATTTACAATACCTCATACATGCTGCCCGAAACCGTTATAACATTGATCGGCACTCCGATAATATTAAAATTAACATTTATTAAAAAATTTAGGCTTGACAAGTAACTATATTTGTAGTAAAATATAAATACAAATATTTGGGGGTGCCGTCATGAAAAACAAAATTATATTTTTAATGGTATTATTGCTGATAGTATTATTAACCGGATGCCGCGATGATAACTATGATGATGAATTAATCGAAGCGGAATTTGTCCCGACCACCGTTCGAAAATTAACGAACGTCTACAAAACGGTGCAAATTGATGTGCCCGAAAGAATGGATTCGAATTTTTTACTGCGCGACAACTTGATATATTTGTTGAGCGGCAACGTTTTGATCTCGTGGGATTTGAATGGGTATATCGTCGATGAAAAAGTAATACCCGATCCGGTTAATCATATAGCGGTATGTTCGGGCGGCGAGTACGTTATAGTCAGCGGAACATCTTTGATTAAAGAATCCGTATTTTCAATTGATTTAAAGAAAAATATCAACGGGTTATTCGTCGACAAAAAAGACAATATCTATGTGTATACGCAGAATGAAATATTCGTGTATTGGCCCGACGGTGAAGAGATGTATAATGTTTCGGTTCCCGGGATGATATTCAAACTTACCGAAGGCTTCGACGGAAAAATAATAATCGATACGGGCAATTATTATTTTTTGGATACAAGCAAGCGCGCGCTATCGGATTGTTATTTCATGCCGAAACTCGTTTACGAAAACAATTACGAAGTGTTTTTTGGCGGCGGATATGACTTTTATATGCGAGACGATATGGCGTTATACGGCTATTCGCGCATGGAAGGCGGACAAACTAAAATCGTTGATTTTATCAACTCCGATGTAAATGTTTTTAAAATAGCCGCCATAAACGTTCTTTCCTATGATAAAATAATATTAATTTACAGTGACACCACAGTTGATTTATTGATACGCTCGCCTGAAGGGATACCGAATAAAACGATTCTCAAAGCCGCCGCGTTTGGCATAGATGAATTTCTGGTAACGAAAATTATCGATTTTAATTTACATAATCCTTTTGTGCGTATAGCTTTGACGGATTATTCAAAGTATAAAAATTTTGATATTGAAAATTATGGGCTGCACATTTTAGACAGGGAAGTTGCGGCGGGAGATATTCCGGATATTTTCATATCGAACGAATTTCTGAATCTCGATAAGTATGTCGTTGACGGCGTTCTTCTCGATTTATCAGCGCGTACAGGCATGATCGGTTTCATTAAAAGCATAATATCTGCGCTTTACGACGAGGGAATTTATGAACTTCCTGTTGAATTCAGCATGGAAGCGTTGATCGGCAAAACGAAAAATGTCGGCGAAAATTTAAACTGGTCGATATATACTCCGATGAAAAATGTGAGATTGTTAGGGAATGGCAGTAGTTTTAATTTAAAATTTTTAATTCTTGCGGATTTTAGAAGTTTTGTAGGTGCTAATTTAGATCCGCCTGTACACTTTACGGCAAGTAATTATTTTGAAAGCATTTTGGAATTTAATCATAATCTTGCCGTACTTTACCTAAAAGAATACTCCGGTGATGCTACTCCTGAACAATATATAGACGATGAAGTATTATTTTATGCAATGACTTTGAATAATTTCTCCGATTATTTGGCGGCAAAAGAAATATTCGGCGGCGATGAAATAACTATCAAAGGTTATCCGAATCAGATTCATGACGGAATTATCCTCGATATAAAAAAGAGTTACGCGATAGCTAAAACTTGCGCGGATATTGAAAACGCATGGGATTTTCTCTTGACTTTATTTGACAACAATTACGAATATAAATACTGGCCGGCGACAAAATCCGGGTTTAATAAAATATTTGAGTTTGAAAATGAAGAAAATGTTGAATACATGGAAAAATTTTTCGATGTGTTTACACCTGAAGTACCGGAAGATGAAATAATAGAAGTATATTATAGTTTGAACACAGAAAAACGTTATCACGCTTCGTTTGTATATGATATTATTGCTAAGAACAGCGACGGGTCATTTAACCGTACTGCGAATTTAGTTCAATGGCAGGTGTCGCTCTATTTCGCGAAATATAAATTATTTTCGTAAAAGCTATTGCAAAGTTCCGCGATATATGGTATATTAAAAGTGTAAAAAAAATTAAAGGAGTAGAGAATCATGAAAAAATTTTTAATGGCAATTTTATTAGTTACCCTTATTTGTTCTTTAAGTTTTAATTTAACAGCAAAAACAGCCGAGGAAACGTTTATTTTGTTCATTGAAGCCGAAGATTGCGTGATGGACGGATACTGGGTCGTTGACGGTAACGCCGGTGCGGTCGGCAAAATGATAACCTGCGACACAGCTAATGATCAGAAGTTTACCGTTAATTTCAACCTTCCAGCCGATGGAAAATATACGGTTTGGTTCAAAGTATGGCATAGAAGCCCAGGCGGTACTGATGAAAACTCGGTTTTCTTTGATTATAACGGAGAAACGCATGTTTTCGACTGGGATGAGGATGCAGGAACCACGAACTCTGATTATTTCATGCTGCAAAGATGGTATTGGGCTCAAATATGCAGACGCGGGTCAGAACCGCTTGCAAACGGTTGGTCCGAATGGGGCGAAGCAAACAGTCAATGCCGCCATACTCCTGTTATTATGGATCTGAAAGCAGGAGCAAATTCCATTACTTTCACAGCACGCGAACCGGGTCACTTTATAGACCAGATCATTATTACGGATAACCTCGACTATAACCCCGCGGACGTTCCGGGCAACAACACGTACATATGCACATTCTGTAATTTGCCGCACTTTGAAAAAGAACCTTACGCGGATTTCGGAAAAACTCCGGAGCAATACTGGAATGCACAATTTGTTGTGGAAGTAGTTGAAGAACCTGCTGATGCTGCTGATATCCAAGAAGCAGTAACCCTTCCGGCTACCGTTACGCCGACTGCGCCGCAAACCGCAGATTTAATTATAATTTCATTGGTCGCACTTGGATTATCAGCCGGCATTATATCCCGCCGCAGAAAAGGTAAATAATAAATAATTAAATAATATAGGGGAGAAGGAACATGAAATTATTCAAAAAAGCAGCATTTATAATACTGACATTTTTAATTATAGTAATACTGACAATACCGGTCATGGCTTTCACGCAGGGTTTTAATATGGACGACATCAAAGTAAACCCCGGTGCGAGTATAGCCGTAATTAACGAACCGGAATTATATAACGGAAAAGCATACCAGGGAGATGAACGCGACAATGACGGCGCTACGCACTTCGCTACTTTGGACTTTTCGGTTCCGGCAGCCGGAAAATATGCCGTTTGGTTTCTCGTATGGGCAGAGGACGAAGGTTCAAACTCATTGTTGATTTCGATCGACGGCGGAGAAATATTCACCTGTGACTATATGGAGTCGGATATACAGCCCAATCCTGAATTTGAATATTATCACGTATGGTACTGGAGTTGGTTGAACTCAAGACAGGAAATTTTCGACGATAACGAAGGTTTAGGAATGGACGGATATAATGCGTATTTGACGGGGCAGAAAAAGTTTCTTGATTTGTCAGCTGGCAACCATACGATGAAAATTATAACAAGGGAACCAATGGCGAAATACAACAGCGTGATAATAACTGATGACTTGAATTATGACCCGAATAACGATCCTTCGGTGCAAGGGGGAAAATTCGACCCTCAAATAGCTTATCCTGATCCTGCTATACTTGCTGCTATCGCCGCTGCTGAAGCTGCCGAAGCCGCTGCTGCTGAAGAAGCTGCCGCCGCTGAATTAGCTGCTCAAAGTGGTGCAGGTGTGTCAGTAGTTCCGCAGACTTCCGATATGACGATAGTATACATAATGGCGTTAATTCTCGGATTAGGTACAATCAAATTAATTAAATTGAAAAGGTGATGAATATGAAAAAGTTTTTTACAGTTTTTATGGTAGTTTTATTGTCAATCGCGTTGACATTACCCTCATTTGCCCAAATTAATATGATATTCTTGGATACTGATTCGGCAAAAGTTGACGGAATGTTAGTAGGATCCGGTCAAGGCGCTTATAAAAATAAATATGTTTACGGTGAAGTAAACGGTTCAGGTACGGCTACATTTGAAGTTGATATTACAGAGGCAGGCAAATATCATATTTGGTGTAACGTTTACGGTTTACATTCGGAAGCAAACTCATTCTTTGTATTGGTAGACGGTAAAGGATTTAACGACGCTCCGTATACGTTTGACTTTTATGAAATTCCCCTCGAAGTTTATGTTCCCACCACTAATAATCCGTTCATTTTAAGCAATGAAGATATGGATAATGACGAACTCTTCTATAATCTTTGGTATTGGATGCCTTTAAGCTACCGCGACGCTACAGGCGACCCGCAAACCAGATTTAATTATTTAGTGTTTGATTTCAGCGTAGGCAAACATACTATTGAATTTACAACCCGCGAACCGGAATGTATGATGGACAGAATTTTAATAACAGACGACCTTTCATTTGATCCTTATAAACTCGGCAGCGATCCGGAAGTTTGGTATAACGCTTATCTCGAATCATTGATTATAATTGAAGAAGAGGAAGCTGCAGCAGCCGCTGCTGAAGAAGCCGCTCAAGTTACTGTTACTCCAACAGTACCGCAAACCGGAGAAAGTATCATGCTTTCAACAATTATATTTGCATTGGCAGCAATTTCGTTAATACTTACAATACAAATCCGCCGCCAAAAATGTAAATAAAATTTGTAATATATATAAAAAGCCGTTATTTTAACGGCTTTTTGTTAATTTCTCCACAGCGTTTAAATAATGTTCCGCGATGAAAGTTGAACCGTGTATCGACGTATGAACTCCGTCTTCTGCCCAGTGCGTCGGCGATTTGTCAATGGAAGCCGCCGCAAATAATCCGTCGAGAGGAATGAAAACATCCGCGAATTCGCGTGCCAATTTGCGCGTGATTTGAATTTTAGGGTCGAGGTCAATGCGAAAGTATTCTTTATCAGATACAGCCAATAGGAACTGTTCGAGGATGATTATTTTAGCGTTGGTTTTTTCTTTTAACTGCACAAGTATCTGCCGGTAACAATCCTCGAAATAATCA
>WREN01000131.1 GCA_009779295.1 Oscillospiraceae bacterium
AGGGCGACGACGTAACGGGATTTGAATCCCACGGCGATGTAATCTCGGAGAATCTCGTGACGGGCAATTATCCTGGCAGGGCAAGAAACGGCGCGGAAATGCGCATGGATATTGAGACGGCTTTCTCATATTCGCCGTGCAAACCCAAAGTGAATCTCCATTCGATGTACGGCGAACCCGGCACGACTCCGCGTTCCGACGTAACGGTCGAGGATTTTCAGAGTTGGGTGGATTGGGCGAAAGCAAACGGTTTCGGAATGGATTTCAATGTTTCGTTCTTCACGCATCCGATGATGAACAACGGGTTTTCCATTGCGGCTCTCGACAAGAAAACGCGCGACTACTGGATCAAAGCGGGTATCGGCGGGCGTGAAATCGCGAACGAAATCGGCAAACAGCTCGGCGAAGTCTGCATCAATAATATCTGGGTGCCGGACGGCTTGAAGGATCTACCCGCGAACCGTTTCAGATACCGCAGCTATCTTGAGGAATCGCTCGATGAAATCTTAGAAAAGAAATACGACAAAACCAATATGCGCGATGTGCTCGAAGGCAAACTGTTCGCAATAGGCGTTGAAACGTTCACGGTCGGCTCGCACGAATTTTATCTCGGCTATGCCGCCAAAAACGGAATCGGCGTGTGTATGGATACTGGACATTACCACCCGACTGAATCCATTGTGGATAAAATTTCCTCCGTTTACAACTTCGTTGACACATTACTCCTGCACATCAGCCGCGGAATCCGCTGGGACAGCGACCACGTTCTCATTCAAGGCGACGATTTGACCGCGATCATGAATGAGATCGTCAGAGGCAATCTCTACAGCGGCGGCAAAATGTTCATGGGGCTCGATTACTTCGACGCTTCGGTGAATCGTGTCGCGGCATGGACGATAGGTCTGCGTTCGGCGGGCAAAGCGTTGATTTCCGCGCTGTGCGAACCGTTCGAATTACTCGACCGCGCGGAGCTTGACGGCGATTTCACGTTCAGGCTGGCGTTGATTGACGAGTGCAAGAACCTGCCGATAAACGATGTCTGGAATTATTTATGCTACAAAAATAAAAAGCCCGTAGGCACGGAGTGGATCGAACAGCTCAAGAAATACGAAAACGACGTTCAGAAAGCGAGAATTTAACTATGAAAGCTAAAGCGGCAGTATACACCGGAATTAACAAACCGTTTGAAATCCGCGAATTTGAATTGACCGCGCCGCCGTTGGGTATGGCGAAAATCAAACTCGTCGCGAGCGGCGTGTGCGGAACGGATTTACATATCCACAAAGGCAAATTAGCGATTCCGCCTCCCATGATAATCGGGCATGAATTCGTTGGGCAGGTTGAGGAATTATCGGCGGAGGATTCGAAAAAATATAACATTAACATCGGCGAAAACGTCATCGTCGATATAGCGTGCCCGTGCGGCGAATGTAAGTTGTGCCGCGACGGCGACGACGCCAACTGCGTGAACATGGGCGTCACGAACGGCGGCAACCCTGACGAACCGCCGCATCTCTGGGGCGGCTACAGTGAGTATAATTACTCACCGGTGCAGAATCTGATAAAAATTCCGAGCGAATTGAATCCCAAAACAACGAGCGTTTACGCGTGCGCCGGTCCGACCGTCATCCACGCGTTCCAACTTGCCGAGCGCGCGAATTGCAATCTCCACAACGCGCAGACTGCGGTGGTTCAGGGATTGGGTCCGGTAGGGACGTTCGCTGTTTTATATCTCGCGGCGATGAAGATACCTAACATCATCGCCATGACTGCGGGAAATACTCCGAAACGAGAGGAACTCGCGTACAAACTGGGCGCGACGAAAGTTATCGGCGTCGATGAAACCGTCACGGACGCGGATTTGGTTTTTGAAGCGAGCGGCAATCCCGCGGCGTTTGTGAATGGGATGAACATGCTCCGCAACCGCGGCGTGTATCTCGTGCCGGGGCAGTATTCAAACAGCGGCGGCGTTGAGATTCAGCCGCAATTGATAACGTTCAAAGCGCTGCATATCATCGGCTCTTCGCAGTATTCGATTAGCGACGTGAAGATGTATATTGAATTTCTGAAGAACAATCAACATCTTTGCACAACCATCGACGAATTGATAACGGAGTACAAAGTCGAGGACGTCAACAAGGCGTTTGCCGATATAAACGCAGGCAAAAATGTCAAGACGATTCTGGTGCCATGAACATAATAAAGAGAAAAATAATGTTACCGGGTAATCGGTAGTTTTTCTGGCGAATTATTGTGATACCTGCCGAAAACCCGCCACTAATTACCAAAAATTTCCTCTTCACTGCCCCACAAAATATCGAAATCGTTCATAAAACCGATTATATTAGAATTTAACGGCAAAAATTCGTAATGCTTGGGAAAAATCAGCCACGAATTGCAAACGATGATAATATAATCTGTTTTTTTTGTGTATGGATATAGTATAAAACACAAATCTTACCCGAACCTTACGAATAAAAATAAAACCCGCCGATATAGTACAAATCAGCCGGGTTTATTTTAATTATTTGAACATAGTACATTTTTAAATTCCGTTTAAAGTATCGCGTTTATTATAGAAGATAAATCCGACGCTTGTTAAAACCAACGCAATGACCGTCAGGATAATGAGCGGCACGATGGTAAACTCCTCAAGTGGTATTCTCGGGACATGGTGCATGGGGGAAATGCTGTACAACCATTCGGGCAGATCCAACGCGCTGCCTATAAACGAAACGAATACGACAAATCCGAAAAATCCCCAAATAGCTCCGATAGCTTTGGGAAACACACCGACGATGAATACCGCAACGCCGATCATGACCCACATTGCCGGGAGGAACGAGAAATATGCCTGCATCAGTTCGTCGAAGTTGAACGGGTTGATTTCGACTATGGCGTCTGTAGAAAGATACAGCCCGGATGCCATGGCAAATTGCAGCACTGCGCTGGTAATAAACGCCAACGCAACATACCCGCACATGTACTTCCACCGCGGAACGACCCGGGCGATAATGTGTTCGGCGCGTCCCTCGCGTTCTTCAGTGCGCGGACGCATAGCGGCGGTTAATATTGGGACAATGCTGACCAGCGTCATCATCACCGTGATGAACGCGCCGAAATATGTAACTATTATTCCCGCTTTGTCTGCGTCGGACATGATGTTCAGCACTTCTTCAGGTATACCGATGAGCATCAAATACTCCGGACTGTCGCCGATGAAATTCGGCAGGTCGCCCATAACCGACCCATAAGAACCGCCCAATGCGAACATAACGATGATCCACGAAATCAACGCCGTCCGAAGCAGCCGCCATGACAGCCCGAAAGGAGAACTCAAACTCCTTGGAGCTTTTGCACGTCCCGGTTTGGCGGCGATGAACCCTTGCCCCAAGTCGCGTATGGTATTTAGCTTATAGGCGGCAGCGGATATAACTGCGGTCAATAACAAGAGCACCAGCGTCGGCCAGATATAATTATTAACGTAGATTTGAGAACGCGTTGCCAGTCCGAGCGGACTTAGACATGCTATAAAATCATTGCCCTGCGCGTCGCCGACGGCGCGGATCATATAAAAAATACCGAGAGTCAAACCCGACATGGCGGAAGCCCCGCCGGAGCTTGAGGACAATTGGCAGAACAACGCGGTAATGGCCGCAAAGATCAGTCCGGACATACCGATTACCACGCCGTACAGCATACTGCCGCCCCAACCCATACCCTCGACGCCCGTCACTGCGATTCCCGCGCCGGTCAGCACGGCGAGTACGGCGTTGATAATAACGGCTGAAATCATAGTTGCGTTCAGATTGGCGATACGGCCGACAGGCAGGGACCGCACGACTTCCGCGCGCCCTCTTTCCTCATCGGCGCGCGTATGACGGACGACGAAAAATATGTTCATCAAAGCCACAGCGATGATAACCCATATCAGCATAAATCCGCTGTACATCGCGCCCATGCCGAAAATGTCGGCGTCGCCTAAACCATAGATCGGTCCCATCATGGAAACCATAAGCGGGTTGTCATAGATCTGCGCTACCGTCAGTCGGGCTTCCTCACCCGGGAACATTACATCCATACCGGGCGCGAGGACTATTGAAAAAGCAACCAATATGACGATCCATATCAAAATTGTCATTCGGTCGCGCCTCAGGATTGAACGCGTCAGCTTGAGAGACGTATCAAAATATCCGTGGAACATAATCAAACCCCCTCCGCGCTGTAATGCAGCATGAACAGGTCTTCCAATGTCGGCGGCGCGCTGTCTAATTTTTTGAGTCCGAATTTAGTGAGATGGATCATGACTGCGCCGAGCTCGCTGTTGTCAACCTGGAAGGTCAATGCGTTTTCGCTCATACGGAGATCGTGGATTCCTTTAAACGCCTCAAAACCTTCGACTTTGCTCTCCGTTTCGACATGGATCGTATTGCGTGTCAGATGGCGCAGTTCGGCTAACGATCCGGTTTCAACAAGTTTCCCGTTGCGGATGATACCCACCCTGTCGCACAGTCTCTCCACTTCGGACAGGATATGACTGGAAAGGAAAATCCCCTTGCCGTTATTTTTTTGTTCCTGCACATACTCCTGAAATACCAGTTCCATCAACGGGTCAAGCCCGCTTGTCGGTTCGTCAAGTATGAACATATCGGCGTTCGACGCGAACGCCGCGACAAGCGCCACCTTCTGCCGGTTGCCTTTGGAGTAAGTCCGGCATTTTTTTGTCGGATCGAGGTCGAAATCCTTCAGTAATTTTTCACGGCGTGCCTTATCATGCTTTCCGCGCAGGGATACAAAAAGATCAATGACTTCGCCGCCCGTCAGATTGGGCCATAAATTAACGTCTCCCGGCACATAAGCGATCCTCTTATGGATTTCGACGGCGTCCTTCCATGCGTCAAGACCGAATACTTTCGCGCTGCCGCCGGAAGCTTGCAGGATTCCGAGCAGCACGCGGATGGTTGTAGTCTTACCGGCTCCGTTAGGGCCGATATAACCGAACACCTCACCTTCGTTTACCGTCAGATCGATATTGTCAAGCGCAGTGAATTTCCCGAATTTCTTTGTAAGATTTTTGATTTCCAGACTTAAAACAGACATAATGCGTCCTCCTTTATTTATAAAAATATTTTTTCATGATATCAAGGCAAGCAAACAATTCATACATATTCTTTTCAATTTCGCCGATGTTGAATCCCTGCTTCATACTATTTCCCATTCCCTCTCCGGCCCAGACCAAGAGCTTATTTATAAGTTTTGTATCGACGTCGTCCTTGAATTTCGACATATCAATATCTGCAAAAACCCAGCGTTCTCTGAGCGCTAAGCTGTTAGCCATAAATTCTTGGATTTCGGTTTTAACTTCCGGATCATCTTCCATGTAGAGGCTTGCCAGAAAATTGAAAATCGCCGGATGGTTTTTAATCAAAGTAATTTTTATATTTGTCATCATTTTAATATTGTCGAAAAAATCCGTTATACTTGAATCGTAGTTTTGTTCCATTGATTCCGCCATGCTTTTACCGCACATCTCCGCCAAATACAGGTAGAGATTTTTTTTGCTTCCAAAGTAATAATTGATCGTCCCTTTTGCTATTCCGGCTTCGTCGGTTATATCGGCTATCGATGCTTTCTTATATCCGTTCCGGCCGAAAACATTCAGCGCCGCATTTATAAGGCTTTCCTGTTTCTCGGCGTGCGGGTTAGCGTAAACTCCCATAAATATCCCTCCCTCTTTATGATTTTGAACGATTGATTATGAATATTATAGTTTGAACAATTCGTACTGAACATATTGTATCATAAAAATTTTTACTTGTCAAGTTTTTTTAAAATCTTTTTGCGGTAAACTTATAATTTCCCTTGACATAACGGCATGTAAATATTATACTATAAGCATGAGTTAATAAAATTAAAAAAAAATTTTTATGAAAAGAGTAAAATATGCGGAAACATGTTGGATTAATATTTGGAATAGCAATTGTTATTATTACGGTATTTTTCGTGGTTTTTGTGCCAAATGAGAACGGTGAATTTATTTGGAACAGCTATGATTACGCCAGAATAACTGAAGTTGATTATACCGCTGTAGTAGCAGACGAACCCGGAAGCAACGGGAAAGTTGTTATTACCGAACGGTTAACTTTCGAGATTCACGCCGCGTTAAAAGATAATCTCTTTTGGGAATTATGGAGAGACCTTCCCGAGGAATATATTGACGGCGTAAAAGTTGATTACAAAGTTAATTATGTAAAACAAATATTTGATGACGGCAGAGAGCCTGTAGTATTTACGGAATCTCCGAAGTTATATTGGTATGATTCCGACTATATTAATACCGCCGGCGGTTTTGGACCTGGCAAGTGGTTTCATAGTAAAGGACCTTATGACGGCGAGTATAATTTTGAATGTGTTTTATTTTATGTTGACGGTTTATACCGTGAAACGGTCATATTTGAAATCGAATATGAACTGTATAATGCCTCTCTCCGCTATGCCGATTCATCCGAATTATATATTTCACTTTATTCCGGAAGTAATATAAAGTTTTTAAAATCTTTTAAAGG
>WREN01000132.1 GCA_009779295.1 Oscillospiraceae bacterium
ACATTTTATGTTCTCCTAACTGCGCCTGAACGACATCAGACGCGCAAAGTTTTCCCTGAGAACCAAATGCTTTTCCTCTTCGGAGAGCTTGGAAAATACGTGATTGCCCACCTGCGGACGCGGGTCGAAGAAAGAAAAATCGGTTCCGAATAGCAAATTCCCCGCTCCGATGAGCGAAACCGTCTTTTCAAGGATTCCATTGGTCACCGTCGAACCAGCGCTGTCTATGAAAAAATTCGGCGTTTGTTTCGCCAGTTCAAAGAATGACGGAACGTTGATACCGTCCCAGTTGATACCATAATGCGCCTGAACAAAGAAAGCGTCCGGATATTTCTCGCAAACTTTCGCCATGACCGGAACATCCGGGAAATTATGAGCCATGATGGTGATCCTGCGTTCGTTGGCGAATTGATACACCAAATCATACCGCCATGTATCGGCGGGCGAATCAATAAGCGAGGAGTGGAATTTGATTGCTGAGAAACCCAATTTGTCAAAGCAGCGTTCCAATTCCGGTATGATTTTTTCCTGATGATACGGATTGATACACGCGTAACCCATCACCCTGCCGTTAGACTCGCGGATTGCTTGCCCGACGATGGTATTTCCGTAAATCGGATCTACCTCCAGCGAAGCGTGGTGCGATACGCAGACCCGTTCGATACCGCACAGATCCATCACGCGCATCATACTTGCCGCTGTTTGTCTGGGTACATAAAACAGTTTGTACGGTCCCATATGCCCGTGGCTGTCGATGATACGGTAACGTTTGATCGTTTCGAGCATATCAGCCATAATACTTCACCTCTTTTAACAAACGCTCCAGATTTTCGCCGGCAATCATGCTTTTCTGTTCATCGGTCAGGTCACCTAATAGCACGGTTGCTTTGGCGGCATTAGGGTTGGCGATCGGCATATTGCTTCCGAAGAGGAGACGTTCGGCGCCAAACTTCTCCGCAAAACCGTGCAATCCGTCAAACGCAGTATAAAGAGAGGTTTCGATATAAAGATTCGAGTGCATAGCCATCATCGGGTACAGATACCGAACCGAGCGCACGCTCATGCGCGTCAGGACGACAGGCAGTTCGGAATATCGGGCGCAGATTTTCTCGATGCCTTCAAAATCCACCTCGTTTGAAAAGTGTGTGATGTTTAAATCTATAATCAGCGGAGTTTTTAACTTTTCCAGCATTGCGAACAATTCTCCCCACAGCCAACCGATGAGATTCAAGCCGTGAAAAACCGGAAATATCCGCACAGCCGGAATTTTGTTCTCCCGCAGGAACTGTGAAAACGCTTCGGGGTCGGGAAATTCCCCGGTGTGGTGCGGTATCGCCGCCGCACAGGGGATTAACCGTTCATGCCCGCGGGTCAAATCCAGAAGTTGGATGTTCCCGTCGTGCGCGTCGTTGAATTTCGCTAAGGAACCGTAAACCAGACTTTTGTCGATTTCAGCTTCGTCCATCGCGCATAAAAATTCTTCGGCGGTTTCGTAACAATCGCCGGTGTTTTGTTTCCATGTTCCCAGCATGGCGTTGCAATCAAAAAGTTTCATTTTATTTTTGTCACCTCATATTAATTATATAGCCCTATTTAACCACCCCGCCCTTTGGGCACCCCTCCAAGGAGGGGAATGGCGCGTTCTAAATTCCCCTCCTTGGAGGGGTGGCAAACGCAAAGCGTTTGACGGGGTGGTTTCAAAGTTATCCAAGCGATCTGAAAGTATCAATTATCTTATCCATATCGGCGTTTATTTTATTTACTATGGATTCGTATGCGGACGGGAATGTATTGGCGTTTTTGAGTACAAACGGCGCGAACATTTCCCTGATACCGCCGAAATTGTATATCAAACCCAAATCGAAAGTACCGGAATCGAAAATTATATCGAGCATTATAGGAGAATCTTCATCGCGCGTGATTTTTGTCTGAAGGTTGATTTCATAATACGCAGGCAGCACCAACAAACGTCCGTAGTATGCTAACGCTTCCAAAACCGCGCCGGTCTCTTCGGCGTCGGGAACCGTTATCGGTATCGCGACGCCCGGGCTTGCGTATGAATACGCGTGATGGTAACCTTCCTGACTTTCCTCATATTTCGGCAGAGGGATGAATCCGAAATCGCTTTCCATTTCACGGATTATAGTAAAGTTCATCATCGCGGACAGTCTGAATAAAAACTGGTTATTCATAAACGCGTTGTTTGCGGTGATAGCGTAGTTGCCGCCGAAAACGGTCGTTTCGGCGAACGCCGTGTCGTCGTTGAACATTGCTATGGTTTTATCGATGATACCCATGACGCGCTCGTTATCGACTGACGGATAAGGTATATCGTCCCTGTCTTTTCTTACCAGTTGCTCTCCGCCGGCGTAAATCATGTATATGATATTCTGCTTATCAGTTATGAAACCGTACTGGTCGTCCATATCCATTTTGCCGTCGCCGTTCAAATCGCGGTTCAAGCCTTTACATATGTCGTGCAATGTATCAAGCGTCCACTTATTTTCATATACATATTTGTAAGGCATTTCCAAACCTTCATTGACTATCATGGCTTTATTGAATATCATTCCGGCGATGCCGTCGTTGTCAATAAGGCTAACGTCGCCCAATGTATAGAACAACTTGTGCATTACCGAAAGATTTTCACAAGCGTTCCTGCTCCACCACGGCATTTCAAAATGCAGCGTATCGATTACATTCAGATCAAGCAGCAAACCTTCGCCGGCAATTTGGCTTACGTCCGTCATTTGCGGCATGATCAAATCATATGAATTACCTTCCGCCATAACATCTTTCCGCGCGTCGGTGACGACCGCCTTTGAATAGATCGGAGTTATCACACAATTATACAATTCCTCAACGGCTATAACCCTCTCACGGATAGCGTCATTGACGGGTTCCCCGCTCATTTCGGGAAACGCTTCGAAGTCGCGCGAATTGACCCAGCCGTGCGATTCCTGTACTAAAATGTTATACGAGCGGCCGTTAAGATTATAATCTTTTAGATTCGGTTTTGGAAGCGCTTTCGGATCTTCTGTTTCTTCATTACCAGAAATCCCCCCCACAGAAGTTTCTTCCATTGTTTTATTTTCACTGCCACTCCCGCAAGCGGAAATGAATAGAACTAACACCAATAAAATTAATAATAATTTTTTCATAAATTAGCACTCCTCTTTATTCAACCCTTCAAGGAAATCATCAAGGCTGAAAATCAAACCGATTCCGGTCAATGCCCTCTCCTTCGTGAGCTGATGCTCCGACGTTTCTTTGTTTTCAACCGCCGTCGTCGCCTCGCGGATTATTGTACACAGAAAACCCCGCCGCATCATGTCAACCATACCACAAGGTGCCGCTTGTATGCACGCATCAACACAGTATCCTATATAAAGGAGATGGTCGACGCCTTCCTTTTGGCAAAGTTTGAAAAGCTGATTGGTATTTATAACGATGGATTCTCCGGGAACGGGACGGGCGTTCGGAAGAAAATCTAAATTTTCACACGAACGATTTCGATCAGCGTGATTTTCTTTGCCCGGGAAGTTGTAATCATTCTTGAATTGTAAGATCGCGCGCGTGGTTTCGCCCGAATTAATCCACGGATAAGTGCACTCAACACCGTCATTAACATAGTTCTCATGCCCGACGTACATCGGACCGTTATACCCGACATGGATAACTTTCAAGCCGCTTTTCCGTATCGCGCTCATTAGCGGAGGAAATATAACGCGGTCGATTTCTATAGCGCGCGGCATATATTCGCACGAACGGAACATGCCGGGGTATTTTTCCGGCGTACCGTAATCTATAGCGTGCATAACAATTACTGCCGTGGTATCAAGATCGAAATCAAGTTCGGTTTTTTTCCAACCGCCGTAACCTTGGCCGGGAACCGGCAGGGATACATCAGCGCTGGTTTGATCGTAATAACATATTTTGAATTTCGTTTTTCTCATTTTGTTGTTAATTCCTTTGTTTTTAATTTTGTTTTCTTCTTATAAATATCAATGAAGCCGAACGCGGGTTCTCATGATTGACCGTGATTTCGTTTCCACCTTTAATGTAACCGATAATGCCTTTGTCAGCGTCCCTCAATTCATAATCCTTTCCTTCGTCCAACATCGACAACTTCGCGGTAAACGACGGTATCCCGCAATCCTCCATGCGGAAAGCGAACAATACGCCTTTATCTGTTTCCGGATCGTAAAACATGAAACTTGTCCAGCCCGTTCTGTCATTTTCCGGTTTCCATTCCGTCAGCACATAAAAATCTTTTAACAAAAATTCTTTTACGGAATTCCACTCGTTTACGCCGAAACGAACCATATCGAAATCCGTGTCGGGATCCTGAACCCATTGAGCGGTGATATTAAACACAGGCAAATACGACGCTCGGTAGATATACGGGTCGCGTTTGCCATCGGCGGCAAGCTGATAATTCTGTTCTGTTGTCAATGCGCCGCAGAACGGTATCCATTTGTTGAACGATGAAGTCATGGAAAGCCGCAATGAAGTCGTGGTGCGATCGGAATCGCTTCTCAACAGCGGTACGCCGCGTCGCATAGATTCCAGATCGTTGCGGCCGCCGCCGCTCGCGCACGAATCCACGAACGTATCTTTACCGTTCTTGCCGCAGTATTCGATGATCGCGTCCCAAAGTTTATAATGTCCGACTACCGCTTTGTTTTCGGTTATGCCCATACGGTTTCCGCCCTCCGCCGCGTCGGCGTTCGTCCAGCATTGGGTCGGATAACAGTTATTGTCCTCGCGGTACATATCTACGCCGTGCGTATCCATCATGGATATAATGCGGTTCGCCGTCCATTCGAGACACTCCGGATCCCCGATGTTGTTCGAGATAACGCCGCCTCCGTCGGGCATCGACCATTCAGACTTATACCCGTAGTTTTCGACAAGCCCGTCAACATGCGTGACGCGTTCCGGCTCAAACCATACAAGCGTTTTCATGCCGTTTGCTCGTGCGAAGTCGGTCGATTCATTGAACGTTTTGTCAGGCCATTTTTCCGTGTCAAGCTCCCATGTGCCGATAGTTCCCCACCAATCGGATTCAACGGTTTTGCCGTAAGGGTCGAAATACCAGCCCGCGTCGAACCATCTGTAGTCAGGCTTGATATTTTCGCTCAGCATTTTTTCAAACGTCGGTCGCCATGTGAAATAACGTTCCGAAATGCTCCCGTCTGAATTCGGCAACCCTGTATCATTAGAGAAACAATTAGTACTGAACGGCTTCAGCGGATCGCCGTTTGCGTTCACGCGCGGCATATTGCAGTTGATATACCAGCTGCGCCACAGATTAGTCGCGTAGTCTTCGTCGCGTTTCGTGTAGGGTATGAATAACATCAACGCCGTGCGTATACTTTCACCCGGTTTGAGATATGTGCATAAGCCGTTTGTACCGGTTGCGGTGAAATGTGTTTCGTTATTAGCTTTGGCTGCAAAGCCAGCTTCCCATGTCCCGCCCCATCCGATTGCGATAAGCGTGCCGCCGCTTCCGTTTTCAAGATTATAATACGGGAAATAAATATGCGTAGGTTTGCTTATCGTGGATTTATGGCTTACGCCGCCTTCGGTTAATTTGTGTTCATACGGTTTGTATTGATTTTGATGGTCTCCGAGTATGCCGCGCAGTACCGGATTTTCTCCGGTGAAAACCATATCCGCCGCTTTCAAATCTTTAATTACGCCTGTGTTTTCGCCGCCTGTATTTTCAAACCATACGGTCCATTCATACGCGCCGTAATTTTCATAATACGCGGTGTTTACTTTTATTGTCAGATTGCTGTATTCTAAAACGAATACGTTTTCTTCTTTTTCTCCCTTGACAGTAACCGTATTTTTTAACTGCTTGAATATATTCCCGTTAAACCCGCGGTAAACTGTGCCGTTATAGTTAAAACTGACCGGAAGTGTTCCGAGATCTCCTATATATCCGTCGTATATTTCCCTTGACGCCGGATTTTTATAATTCATTTTTGACATAATTTCCCTCCTATAATATAAACAACATAAATATTATCAATCCGATTCCTTCCAAATATATGTTTTAGTATAACATATATCCTTAAATAAATCAAGTTAATATGCTTTTTACTACATATTAATTATCAATATATCATATTTTTTAAAACTTATGGAATCATAAAATTCAATTTGCGCTTCATTCAATCTGAATATGATTTCATTGCCGTTATAATTTATTCCCGCCGCTTGCCCGCTGTCAGCGAAAGTTATTTTTTTTATGTCAATTGTCCCGCCAAGGCAGGTAACCCTGCGCCGTGTCGATGAAATTCACGCCGAGCCGCAACGCTTCAGCGACGACTTCCGCACTCTCTTCCGGCGGCATGTTCTTCTGCGCCAGACCCATCGGCAACGCGCCGAAACATAATTCAGTCACTTCGATTTCAGTCAGATTAAACCCGATGAATTATTGGAAGCGGATATAGCCGCATATAACAAGGATTACTATTTGCTTACGGCTTTATTGGAAAAGATGTTGAATGGGGATGACGACGATGACGAAACTGAATAGGTTGCTCGCTGAA
>WREN01000133.1 GCA_009779295.1 Oscillospiraceae bacterium
TCGTCGTAAGTGATTCCGCACAAGCCCGTCTTGATGTAAGAGATAACGTCGCCGACACGCCAGAAATTGTTGATGATCGCCAATACGGAAATAACCAGCCGTATCAATGGTTTGGTCGCAATATCTACGCGCACGGACATGAAGTATGGGATTTCGTATTTTTCGAAAATAGCGTCGATTATGCCGTAGTAGCGCGAAACGTCGCGCATGATGACGGTTACCTCGTTATATCTCGCGCCGTGCCTCACCTTTTTGAGAATATCTTTCGCCGCAGCTTCCGCTTCGGCGTATATACTGTTACACTCGTAAACCGCTATGTTCGACGGTTCGGTCGGATAAATATCCTCGGTGTAGCTGAAATTCAAATTATCAGCTAAGAATTTCAATTCGCCGTTGTTGAAACGACGTTTGTCAGTTAAAATTATATCTTCCGAAATCTCGACATGGTTATTAGACGCAATCTTTTTTAACTGCGCCAAAGTATAGTGGATTCCAGCGTAAATCGGGTTGGTGCTGTCGGATGTAACCGCCATCGTGACGAAAATGTTGTCGGCTTGCTTGAACATATTCCGCAGGATTTCGTACTCCAGCATCGTGAAACCGCTGAACGAATCGATGTAGATGTTGTAACCCTTAAAGAACTCGTTCTCGCTCGAAATTTCCGACAGCAATTTCAATTCGTCGGTCTGCGCGTTGTATTCACCGGTCAGGATGCTGTCGTATTTCGCGTAGATGAGCGAAATATCGTACAGTTTATTTGTCAGGTTTCGGTTATCTTCTATGAGTATGTCGGCGGTTTGCTCGAGAATATTCGGCGTTATGCTGAAATTTTTAAGTTCTTTGATGGTTTGCATCATCAGTTTGATGAAGTTCTTGTCCGTTGGCGCGACGTCTTTGTATTCTTTCAGAAACGGCAGATATGTGGATAAAGTCCGCCACATAATCAAATTCTGCGCACCCTTGCCGACATAACTGTACGACAACCCACCATATTCCCTGAACACGCGGTTGCACAAACGTTTGAAATTCAAAACTTCCAGATTTATTGTGGGTACATCGACGGCAATCTCCTCGATTTTGCGCTCCGCTTCGACGGCGTGCTGTTCGGGCACAAGCAGGATGACCCGTTTGCCATCGCGTAAATCTTCCGCGATTTTATTTATGATGTAAATGCTTTTCCCGCTTCCGGATTCGCCGGTTATGAATTGCAACATCGTTAATCATCTCCATAAACATCCGCTATATCAAGAAAATTATTGCCGTACAACGTTATATATTCTTTGCGGGCGGGCAAATTGTCGCCGAGCATTGTGTCAAACATATTATACGTCTCCGTTTCATCCGCTTCCATAATTTTTATTAACCTGCGCGTTTCGGGATTCATGGTAGTCTGCCACATCATACCCGGCTCATTTTCGCCAAGACCCTTTGAACGCTGAACGGTATATTTAACGTTCCCAATCTTTTTGATGATTGTCGCTCTTTCCGCTTCGTCATACGCGAAATAGGTTTTATCCTTTGCCGTAATTTCATATAACGGCGATTCCGCGATGTAAATCTTCCCTTTCTTGATCAGCGTCGGCAAAAGACGGTAAAACATAGTCAATATCAGTGTGCGTATATGATAACCGTCTTTGTCTCCGTCGGTGCAGATTATGATTTTATCCCAGCGCAGCGATTCATAATCGAATTCAGCCATATCGCTTTTTACTTTGGTTTTAAGTTCCACTCCGCAGCCTATCACTTTCAGCAGACTGATGATTATTTCTTTTTTTAATATACTGTCGTAAGTGCTTTTAAGGCAATTCAATGTTTTGCCGCGTACAGGGATAATAGCCTGAAACTCCGCGTCGCGGCCGAGCTTGCAGGATGAAAGTGCGCTGTCGCCCTCGACGATATACAATTCGCGTTTAGTCGGATCTTTCGAGCGGCAGTTCACGAATTTTTCCACGCGGTTCGCGATGTCGATATTGCCGGTGAGTTTTTTCTTCAAATTCAAGCGTGTGCTTTCAGCCTGTTCGCGGCTGCGCTTGTTTATTAAAACTTGGTTATTGAAACGTTCGGCTTCGAGCGGATTTTCCGCGAAGTAGACCTCTAAGTTGTGCTTGAGAAATTCCGTCATCGCTTCGGTAATGAAAACATTATTAATCGCCTTTTTGGTTTGATTCGCGTACGAAGTCTGCGTCGAAAAACTGCTCGTAATCAATACCAGACAGTCTTCAACGTCGTTGAAACTTATCTTCGATTCGTTTTTCAAATATTTATTATTATTTTTAAGATATTTATCGATTTCATGTACGAACGCGCTCCTGACCGCTTTATCCGGAGAACCGCCGTGTTCGAGAAAGCTGGCGTTGTGGTAGTATTCGATAACGTTGACGGTGTTCGAAACGCAGAATGATACTTCCGCTTTCAAGTTGTAATCATCTTTATCGGCGCGGTCGTGACCGGATGTTTCCATATTCCAGAACACGGGAACGGTCAACGCGCTTTCTCCGGCGAGTTCAGTGACATAATCGATTATGCCGCGCTCGTAATAAAACTCGTGCGTTTCGAATTTGTTGTCCGGCACCTGCCAGTTGAATACAAATTTTGTAACGGAATTGACAACAGATTGTTTCCGCAACATTTCCAGATAATACTCTTTCGGGATGTTGATGTCTGTGAAAACTTCCAAGTCCGGACGCCAATGTACGATCGTTCCGGTACGTTTGTCTCTTTTTTCAAGCGGGGTAACTACCAATTCACCTACAGGATTCCCCCGCGCGAATTCGATTTTGCTCATGTTCGTACCGTCAAAGGATTGCACGGTCATGAACTCCGACGCGTATTGAGTGGAACACGCGCCTAAACCGTTCAGCCCCAGAGAATATTTGTATGCCGAAGCGGCGGCGTTGTTGTTGTATTTACCACCCGCGTAGAGTTCGCAGTAGATGAGTTCCCAATTGTATTTTCCCTCCCGCTCGTTATAACCAAGCGGTACGCCGCGTCCGTGGTCGTCGATCTTTATCGACTTGTCATTATACGCCGTGATATTTATAACGTTCCCATACCCTTCGCGCGCTTCGTCTACTGCGTTTGACAATATCTCAAACACGGAATGTTCACAGCCTTCAAGACCGTCCGAACCGAATATAACCGCCGGACGCTTCCTGACGCGGTCCGCGCCTTTCAACGCCGAAATACTCTGATTTCCGTATTCAATGCTCTTTTTTACTGCTGCCATTATTAATACTCCTATCTGCCGGAATAAATTCCGGTTGTTCTCCCCCATATATATTTTACCCTAAATCCTTGCAATTGTCAATTGTTAATGATATAATTATAAAAAAGGAGGAGTTTTCAATGTTTAATAATGCAAAATGGATATGGCATAACGATTACCATATAATAAATACTTATTTGAATTTCTTTGATGAGATTTTCATCGATAATCTATGTGAGGATATCAACATTTACATAAGCGCGGACATGCAGTACGCGGTTCATATCAATGACGTGTTTGTAAATTCCGGACAATACGCCGATTTTCCGGAATATAAAGTTTACGACGAGGTGAATATAAACAAGTATTTGCATACCGGATCAAATAATCTGATGATAACGGGTTATTGGCAGGGCGAGGACAGTTTTCAATACCGCAAAGAACCTGCCGGACTAATATTTATAGTAAAAAGTAACGATAAAATCATTCTCACGAGTTCAGAGAATACTATGACCGCGTTAAACAGTGCATACACAAACGGGGTTATCGAGAGGGTTTCGGGGCAATTGTCGTTTTCATTCAGGTATAATTGTTTGAAAGCAGACGAGAAGATCGGCTTGAAGAACGCTGATGTGCAGGATAAGTCATTGGTTCTGTACCCGCGACCGATCAAAAAACTCGATATTTTAGACGATATTCCTACAGTATTAACCGTTCACGGCGATTTTACCGATTTATATCCGGTTGATGCGGATATGGGATTGCGCGTTCAGTATTCATCGCTCGCCATTAAAGAACCGATCTACAACCGCAAACTGCCGTCGGCAGAGGGAATTCAACTTAACGACAGTTTCGCGATAATAGATATCGGCTCGGAAAATACCGGATTTCTCAAACTTGATATAGAATTACCGCAGGATTGCGAGATATTGCTTGCGTGGGGCGAACATCTTGAGGATTTAAGGGTCAGGGCTTCGGTCGGCGGACGCTGTTTTACCGCATCGTATTACGGGAAAGCGGGACGGAATAAGTTTATGCACCCGTTCAAGCGCGCCGGGCTCAGATACCTGCAAATCCATGTATACGCGCCGAGTTTTAAATTGTACTACGCCGGAATCCAGCCGACTTTATATCCACTGCACATGAATTTGTTCAAATGCGCCGACCATCTGCACAATAAAATATACGAAGCGTCTCTGCGCACGTTGCACATGTGTATGCACGAGCATTACGAGGATTGCCCTTGGCGCGAGCAGGCGTTGTACTCGATGGATTCGCGGAATCAAATGCTTTGCGGGTACTACACTTTTAACGAGTACAAGTTCGCGCGGGCGAGTCTGCATCTGTTCGCGCTTTCAATCCGAGAAGACGGCTTGCTTGACATATGCTCGCCGGCGAGATGTCCGTTCACGATACCTTCGTTCACGGCGATCTATTTGACACAACTATCTGAATATTTGGAATTTTCGAAAGATATAGATTTCATACGCGAAGTGCTGGACGTTGCCAAAAAGGTCGCGGATCAATTCGTTTCGCGAATCAACGACACCGGTTTGATTCCGCGGCTTCCTACTCCGGAGTATTGGAATTTCTATGAATGGCAGGACGGTCTGACGGGCTATATGAACGGTCCGAAAACTGATAAGATCATATACGATGCGCCGCTTAACGCGATCGTTTCGATGGGTTTGCGTTCGATGGCGTTTATGTGCAAGAGCTGCGGCGACACGGAAACGGCAGATTATTATTTCGGTATGCACAGAAAATTGAATGCCGCGATGGATAAAATCTACTGGAACGGTGAAAAGGGCGCGTATGCTTCATTCTATGAGCCGGATGTCGGCATTTCGCACTACTGCGAGTTTGTACAATCGGTTATTATTTACGCGGACGCATGTGATGACGCGAAACTTGACGTTGTGCTTGAACATTTGACAGACGGTTCGTTGATTCCCGTCACGATCAGCCACAGCATTTTCAAGTACGACGCGCTTATGAAACGTCCGGAAAAATACGCGCGGTTCGTGTTCAATCAAGTAGCGGAATTTTGGAGTTATATGCTTTACAACGGCGCGACGACGTTCTGGGAAACGATCGACGGCGCGGCGGCATTTGGCAACGCAGGGAGTTTATGTCACGGCTGGTCGGCAGTTCCGGCGTGTTTGTATTTGAAATACGCGATGAACTTGCCATCTGAAATGACGGGGTTGTACGAATGTCAATTCAATCAATAGTTGAATCGGGCTTGCGTGAGGAAAATATTGAATACTACGCGAGTTTGCCGTTTGACGAATGTAAGATTATCAACACGAGTTTGGTTGAAAAGTCCTTCGGTGAATTAAAACCGAGAAGCGTGATTATTTTCCTCGCGCCGTATTTCAGCGGGCGATATCCGGAGCGGAACGTTTCGCTTTACGCTATACCTCGCGATTACCATTTGTTTTTCAGGGAAATATTTATATCAATTGAAAATAATTTGTTGCGAACTTATCCCAATAATATATTCAAGGGTTTCACGGATCATTCGCCCATCAACGAAGTTGACGCGGCCACTAAAGCGGGTTTGGGAATTATCGGCGAGAACGGTTTGCTGATTAACGAGAAATACGGCTCGTTTGTGTTTATCGGCGAGATTTTGACGGATTTGGATGTTGCCGCGCAAGCGCAAGCCGTCGGAGCTTGCCATAATTGCGGTAAGTGCCGTATTGTATGCCCCTCGTACAACGAGTGTTTGTCCGCTATCACGCAAAAGCGCGGTGTACTCACCGATAGAGAACAGCAAATGATACGCGCGTATGGGATTGCGTGGGGCTGCGACGTGTGCCAGTTGATTTGCCCGCACAACGCCGACGTTGCGGAAACGCCGGTACAGTTTTTCAGGGAGGATTTGATTCCGAACGTTCCGCCGGAATGTGAAATCGTCGGTCGCGCGTATGCTTGGCGCGGGAAGGGTTGTATACATAGGAATTTGGATTTATTAAAGAAGGGTTGATAATCATGAAAAAAGTATTAATTGTAGCTCTTTTGATTTTATTATGCGCTTGTACGCAAAACGAAATGCCCATTATTGAAACGGACACAACTCCGCCGGAAACTACAATCGAACCAATACAAATTATTGAAGAGGAAATCATCACGACCATTACGAACATCGACGATTGGGATTTACTGGGTCTTAATTATACTAAAGACAGCGAGCCATATATTTCATTACGCGCGTTTTTAGAGAAGAATACCGAAATATTTGAGGTGTCTTTCGGTACAACGGGATTAGGATTGCATCTTGAATATTTTAATACCGTTGTATCAGGTATGTACGACGATTTTAAAACAGTCGAATTCGGTGATTATTCA
>WREN01000134.1 GCA_009779295.1 Oscillospiraceae bacterium
TTACGAAGAACAAACCACAAATCCCAAACTGCCGATGGAGTTGCATATTTTGCGCATTGGCGATATTTCGTTCGCGACGAACCGCTTCGAATTATACATGGATTTCATGCACAGAATTCAAGCCCGTTCACCGTTCATTCAAACTTTTGTCATACAATTGACGGGAGTTCCCGGCACGGAAGGCGGCAGTTACCTCGCTACTGAACGCGGCGTTGAGAGCAAAGGTTACAGCGCGTGTATGTACTGCACGCTCGTGTCGCCGGAAGGCGGGCAGGAGCTCGTCGATGAGAGCGTACGTATTCTCAAAGAAATCTACAACGGAGGAAATTAAATGGTAAATATTGGATTCGCCGGATTCGGCGAGATAAACACGCCGTCGGATATTATTATCCGAAAATGTTCCTCCGCGCTTGACGGATTAAAAAAAGAAGGCTTAAACATCGCCTCCGAGATATTCCCCGTCACGGACGACTACAACGAAGCCGACGTTAAAAAAGCCGTGCAAACGTTAAAACAAGCGGAATTCGACGCGCTTGTGATTTGTATCGCGGGCTGGATACCGACGCACGCCGTCGTGAAAGTCACCGAGCATTTCCGGCATTTAACGATTGTGCTTTGGGGACTTGCCGGATGGTACGAGGACGATCGCTTAGTCACTACCGCAGACCAAGCGGGGACTTCCGCATTGCGGAAAATTTTCTACGATCTGGGATACAACTTCAAATATATCTATGACATTTCGGGCAAATCTTCCAAAACGGTCGAGGTCGCGGATTTTTGTATAGCCGCTTCGGCCGCTGTGAAGCTTCGCCACGCGAAAGCCGGAATGATGGGTTACCGCGACATGAATCTGTACGGCACATTGTTCGACGGCACTTCTCTCAAGCGCGAAATCGGACCGGAAATTGAAACGTTCGAAATGCTCGAAGTCGAACAGCGGTATCAAAAAATAACAGCGGAAGCGAAGCAAAACGTTATTAACGACTGCATGAAAGACTGGAAATTCGTTAAAGAAGCCAATAGCGAAGCGTTGAACAAAGCCGCGGGATATTATCTCGCGCTGAAAGAAATAATCGCGGAGCGCGGTTACGCCGCGATCTCGCTCAAGGACGTTGACGGCATGAAGAAACTGCTCGGCTATCCTCCCGCGCCGATTTTCATGTTATTATCGAACGAATTGAAAGTCTGCACCGTTCCCGAAAACGATTCGCTCGGCTGTATCACGCAGTTGATGATAAAATACACGACCGGACAATGCGCCGCGTATCTTGAATTCTACGAATACTTCGAGGACAGAGTGCTTGCCGGAGTACCGGATTTTATTCCGGCGGAAATCACCGACGGAGACATCACCGTTATGCCGGCGGCGTTCGGCGAATTGTCGCAGGGGATACTGAACGTATCGAAAGTCAAAGAGGGATTATTGACGTTGTGTAGATTATTCTATGATAATGGTGAATACCACATGCACATGCTGACCGGAATTGGACTCGCGCCGCGCAAATGGGAGGAAGCCGGGTGGACTCAGCCTGCGCCGCAATTGCCGGGATTGGAAATCCTGCTCGACGATGTTGACGCATTCGCGCAAAACGTCATGAGCCAGCATTATTTTATCAGTTACGGCGACAACACCGCGAGAATTAAAAATCTATGTGAAATACTTGGAATCGAGGTAATTTAAATGTTATACAAAAATCCAAATATACCGGAAGAACAGCGCGTCGAGGATTTGTTGGCGCGGATGACAATCGAAGAAAAAATTGCGCAATTGGTTATGAGCAGGAGTATGCCCGAATTAATTAAAATGCTTGATGATGGCACGTTCCCGGAACACGGCGTTAGTTCATGCTACAACGGAAATGTTTCGGTTCCGCCGGAAGATTTCAACCGCTTACACAAATATGTCCTTGAAAATACGCGGCTCGGAATCCCGTTGAGCGTTCACGGCGAATCGCTTCACGGCGTTATGCTGAACGGCGCAACCGTTTTTCCGCAGGCGATCGGTTTGGGAAGCACGTTCAACACGGAACTGATGAGCGAAATCGTAAATATTATCGGAGCGGAAGCGAATATCCTCGGCATACGCCAGACTTATGCGCCGAATCTCGACTTGTCGCGTGACCCGCGTTGGGGACGCGTTGAGGAAAACTACGGCGAAGATCCGTATCTTACATCGCGGCTCGGGGTTGCGTATATCAAAGCGTTACAGTCGCATGACGTAGCGTCGTCGCCGAAACATTACGTAGCGCACGGCTCGCCCGAAGGCGGTCTCAACCTCGCACCCGTTCACGCCGGGGAACGCGAATTCCGCGACACTATGCTCGAACCGTTCCGCGCGGCTGTCACGGAAGCCAAGGCGATGTCGATGATGCCCGCGTACAGCGAACTTGACGGCGTGCCGATACACGCGTCGCGTTTTCTGCTGACTGATGTTCTGCGCGATGAACTTGGTTTTGACGGCTATACCGTTTCCGATTTCGGCGCGGTTTATATGTTACACACTCTGCACAAAGTTGCGAAAACGCCGATGGATGCCGGAATCATCACGCTCAACGCCGGTATTGACCATGAAGCACCCGGCGCTTACGGTTTCGGGCAGGATTTTATCGAAGCCGCTAAAAACGGTTTGGTGCCTATGGAACAAATCGATGAAGCCGTCAGGCGCACACTACGCATAAAATTTAGATTAGGTCTTTTTGAAGACCCATATATGAAACCGGAAAAAATGCACCTCGTCCATAACGAAACGGCAATCAACGCGACAAGGCGTACGGCGCATGAAAGTATCGTATTGCTTAAAAATAACGGAATATTGCCGTTAAGCGATAATATCGGGAGCGTAGCCGTTATCGGTCCGAACGCGGACGTCGCTCAAGTCGGTGATTATACCGCAACCGGAGGCGTTAATTATACGGTGACGCTCAAGCAGGGTCTTATCAACAGGCTCGGCGAGGAGCGCGTCAATTATGCCAAAGGTACGCACATCAACACGGAAAAAGATATCGAAGAAGCTGTAAACGCGGTCAATAAATCTGACGTTCAAGTTGTAATCGTTGTTCTGGGTGAAAACAGCAATTATTACGGCGGAGTGTTCTGGGGTGATGATTCAGGCGGCAACGTAGTGACATGCGGCGAGGGATTCGACAATCATACGCTGTTGCTACCCCCCGTTCAACGCAAACTGCTTGAAACTGTTGCGGAATTGGGCAAACCCGTCATCCTCGTGCTTGAAACTGGACGTCCTTTCTGTATCGAACATGAATGTAACCTGTCAGACGCCGTGTTCCAGGCGTGGTATCCGGGCGAACAGGGCGGCAACGCGCTGTGCGATCTGATTTTCGGTGACGTGAATCCGTCGGGCAGATTGCCGATAACGTTCCCGCGTTCGGTCGGGCATGTTCCGTGCTTCTACAACCATAAGCCATCGGCACGCGGTATCTATCACGTGCCCGGCTCTCCGGAAAAATCGGGACGCGATTACGTTTTCGATAAGCCTGACCCACTGTTCCCGTTCGGATTCGGGCTGAGTTACACAACGTTTGAATACAGTGACCTCAAAGCCGACCGCAATACCGTGAGCGTTACAGTCACGAACACAGGAGACAGAGCGGGTAAAGAAGCCGTGCTGATGTTCATACGGCAGCACTACGCGCCGATAACACCGTTTGTTAAACGGTTGAGAAAATTCGATAAAATCATGCTGCAACCCGGCGAGAGTAAAGTTGTTACGTTTGAATTAATCGACGAGGATTTCAGTTTTATTAACGCCGATATGAAATACGAAGTCGGCAGCGGAACTTTCAGTATAATGATTGGTGGGCTTGAATGTGAAATTGAACTCCCTTGAAGCCGCGGTAAAATCGATTCAAATCGAGCGCAACGCAATTGAAAAAATGCTTGCCACAGTTGAAACGGAAGCGTTCGCGCAAGCCGTTGAGGCGCTCGCGAAATGCCCGCGCATTATGACCTGCGCGAGCGGTTCGTCCGGTATCGCCGCGAAGAAATTCGCTCATTCTCTGTGTTGTATCGAGCGCGGCGCGATGTTCATGCCGCCGTCGGAAGCCGTTCACGGCGGGCTCGGCGGATTGAAACGGGACGACGTGATGGTTATGGTTTCGCGCGGAGGTAAAACCGTCGAGCTATTGCCGATTATAAATGTGTGCAATAAAAAATGCGCGACGCTGATTGCCGTCACCGAGAACATGGATTCTCCGCTCGCGAAATGCGCCGATATAATTCTGCCGCTCATCGTTGAGTGCGAAAGCGATAAACTGGGTGTTATGGCAACTTCGAGTTATGTCGCGACTATCGCGCTGTTCGACGCGTTGCTGTGCGCGCTGATTGAGGAAACCGGCTACACATCGGAGCAGTTTGCGCTGATACATCCGGGCGGCGCGGTGGGCGAAATGTTGAATAAATGATGGAACATTATGTAACGAGCGGAACAGCTAAAATCTGGACACATATAAATGACGATAATCCGAATTGCACGAAACCGTATCTGCTCATGTGCGGCGCGGGACCCGGTGTGAACGACGGCTTATCCGAAGTTGACCCGCTTATCAACGACCGTTTCAACACGATACGGTTCAACCACAGAGGCTGCGGAACATCAACGGCGGACGGGAATTATAAGATTGAAACCGTTCTTGAAGATATTGAAACGATCCGCCAATACTACGGTGTTGAAAGTTGGTATGTTCTCGGTCATTCGTGGGGAGCGGATATTGCGCTGTTTTATGCGCTGAAACATCCGCAAGTTTGCAAAAAAGTTATTTATCTTTGCGGAAGTGGCGTTCAGAATGATTCTGACTGGGCGGAGGAGTGCGCTAAAAACACGGACGAATTTGAGCAAGGCGACTTCAAAACCGATGATATGAACTACGAAGTTCTTGACGCGGAAATTGAATCGTTTAACAAATACATTCAACAACCAACTTTATTGAGAGACATCTCCAAACTTAAAATACCGTTTCATGTTATCATCGGCGCGAACGACCCGCGACCGTCATGGGCGACTGTCCAACTTGCTCATCTCCTGCCGATAGCCGAATTGAAAATACTCAACGATTGCGGACATTTCCCGTGGATGACACATCCAGATTTGTTAAAGGATATAATTTTAGAAAGGTTAAAATAAATAAATGTACACACAATTCAAAATCAAACCGCCGTTTTTCGAAATAGGACCGAAAGCCTACCTATACGGCGACAAAATGCTTGAACTCGCGAAAGTCATCGACAAAACGGCTATAAAATACGACGTTGACGTTATCGTCACGCCGCAGTACACGGACATCCGCCTGCTCGCGGAGAACACCGAACGCATATTAGTCTTCGCGCAGCACATGGATTACCTTCCAATCGGGCGCGGACTGGGTTCCGTTCTGCCGGAAGCTGTCAAAGCCGCCGGAGCGGTTGGCGTTATGCTCAACCACGCGGAGCAAAAACTAACGCTCGCCGAAATCGAAGCGACGATCAAGCGCGCCGATGAAGTCGGGCTTGCGACAATCGTCTGCGCTGATACGCTCGAAGAAATCGAAGCCATCGCGAAACTGTCGCCGAACTTGATGGTAGCGGAACCCACGGCTCTAATCGGCACGGGACAAACGAGTGATTTAAGTTACGTGTTAGACACCATCGAAACGGTGAAACGAATCAACCCTTACATCATGGTTTTACAGGGCGCGGGAATATCGAACGGCAGCGATGTATACAATGTAATAAAAGCCGGAGCGTTCGCGACGGGTTCAACGAGCGGAATAATCAAAGCCGCAGATCCGGCGGCGATGGTTGAAGAGATGCTTTTTAATTTGCGTAAAGCATGGAATGAATCCCCCTGCCCTACGGGCACCCCCCTTTAGCAAGGGGGGCAAGAAAATACGGTGTTCTCCCTTGTCCCCCTTGCTAAAGGGGGATACCGGCGAAGCCGGAGGGGGATTCCAATTTGAAAAAAATTAAAATATAAAGGAGAAATAAAAAAATGGCAGTTTACAGAGGAACAATCGAATTACAGTCACGCGATCACATGCCTTTCTTTCACAATGTGACAGACGAGGTAAAAAAGATAGTTGAGGAATCAGGTATCAAAAACGGAATATGCGTCGTTTACTCGCATCACACAACATGCTCAGTCATGACGCAGGAATGTTCGCACGATTTTAACTTTTTCGGGCGCGAATATATGCAGGTTGATTTGATTGAAGTTATGGAAAAGCTGATTCCGACATGCCGCACGGAAGGGCAATATCATCATCCGGGTCCGAAACACATCGAATTCGCGCTTTCGTGGCCCGGAGAGGAACCAAAAGGCAGCTTGAATACCGACGCGCATTTGCGTTCATGCTTCTTCGGCAGGTCGGAAACGATCGTTCTGCATGAAGGAGAATTATCATTGGGAGATTTTGGATTTATCTACTTCATCGACTGGGATCAGGTGCGCGAACGCAAACGCGTCTGCGAAGTGCAGATCATAGGCGAGTAAAAAATTTAGAGATTTTGGGGGTTAATTTTATGAAATTATTAAAAGTATTAATATTAATTCTTCTTTGTTTATCAA
>WREN01000135.1 GCA_009779295.1 Oscillospiraceae bacterium
CCGATGTAAACGATATGCTCCGTTCCGTCAATTTTTGTAATTTTGTACCAAGCGGGATCGTCGCTTGCATCGAGACCGTACTCAGACATATCGTCGCACTCTTCGAGAAGCCGCAGCATCGACAGCGGATAACCCGTGCTGACGACAAGCGATGAAAACGCTTCTTTGTTGTAAGGCGCGTCTTCGTTATCCCTTATTTTGAATTCGTCGGTTTTGTTGCGGTCGAACGCGTATGAGCCTTTGTTGTTGTGTACTTCGATCGACTGTATGTCTGCCTGCTCGATATGTTCCATGAGTAATATACGGTTTTGTATACCGAGGACTTCACCGTCAAGTAAATTCGGGATTTCAATTTCAGCCGGTTGAATCGCCCTTTCGACCATAGGGGCAATTATCAGGAAATAAACAAATATCAAAACGATGGCGGCTGCGCCGAATATCATTATTTTCGTTTGCTGTTTCTTTATCATAAGTGCCTTCTCCTAAACCAGACTGCCATACCGCCCGCAACCACTATCAGCGGCAGAACAACCATGAATAAAATAGTCCAGCGCGTAGCCTCAGCGGTCGTAATACTGAGCGAGGTGTCTTCGTAAACTTTGAATTGCAGGTCTAACGGAACTTTTTCTTTGCCGATAGCTTTCATGATCGAGTACAACACGTCCTGGTTGCCGTATCCGGTACCGGAAAGATACATAGGGTCGCCGAATTTTGAAGTTCCGCCCGCAACGACGTATGTGTATATCGGGTCGTTTTGTATATATCTCATCTCCGCGGTGATAGTCATCAGGTTGAACGGACCGTTCGCGGTCGTGCCTTCGTCATCGGCGTAAAACGCTACGGCGTTATTTGTTGTAGTCAATATCGGCGAAACGTTTCTGCCGCTGTAGTTATCCCATAAAATTTTCACGGGTCGCGCGTCATGCACTATTGTCATCGGCGGTACTTCGAACGTGCGCAGTGTAGCGTTTATCGAAGCGCCCAAACCTTCCGTCGGATAAACGGAAACTAATCTCGAACCGTCTACGGAAATCGCGCTTGATGTGTCTTTGATCCATGCCGGTTCAAATTTGATTCCCCATTCGGAAAGGAACTCGTCCAGCTCCGGCATCGGCTGTGCGCCTGGGTCTACAAACACCATAAAACTGCCGTAATTACTTATAAAATAGTGCAGCTTATTAACTTCGTTGACAAGGTCATAAGCGCCCCACAAATCGTATTTCGGACCGTTCATAATAACGATTTTAGCTTTGGGGTCGATGTCCTCTTTCGTCAAATCAAGCGTCCGAACGTCGAATCCGGCTTCCTCGAACAGATTCCACAAGTAAGAACGTTCGACCGTTTCGCTGTGATTGGTCGTGAAGTACGCGATCAGCTTTTCGCCCTGCATTTGCAGGATCGCGGAGATTATCTTGTATTCGCCGTTGAATCCGAACACTCGGTTGTCGCTTTCAGCGAACGTGTAGAATGATTCTAACGTGTGTACGCGGTAATCGGCGCCGTTGGTGATGATAACGTCGGTCGTTTTGATTCTCGACGCTTCGGTTTGCATGTATTGTCTTATCCTTTTGTTCTCAACGAGCGCGTCTATATAACTGTACGTGATGAAATCGTATTCGCGCGCGAGATTCTGCACTAATGTGTAAACCTGCTTCTGATAAATATTCTCTTCGAGTTTATCGAACGGCGCGCAGAAGATAAATTCGATGTTCGTGTTGTCCTCAAGTTCGTTGAGGATAGCTTTCGCGGAATCGCGCAATGTGTAAATCTGCGACTTCGTCATATCGACGTACCACAGATAAGTCTGCGCGAGCGATGTGAAAATCACGTTGAGCGCGATTATCGCCGCTACGAATACGACTGTGAAAACAACCGCGGACGTTCCGTATTTGAAACGTTTGCTTTTTAAAATGTTTGGCTTTTTTTCTTTTCTGCTCATTATTCTTTACCTCCTTCTCTCATTCCCAACGGCGTTTCTCGTAGATACGCACGGTGAGGAAAAGGAAAATTATAACGATAGAAACGTAATAGATACAAGCGTTTATATCGAAAATCCCGTATGTGAACGTGAAGAACCTGCTGTAGATTGAAATCCAGCTTAGCACAACGCGTATGAACGTGATGTCAATGTAGTCGTTGAGGAAGTTGATGACGAGCGTACCGAGCAGGATCGTTATAGTCAATACCGCGGCGGAGATTTGATTCTCCGTGAGCGACGATACGAACACCCCTATCGCCACGAACGCCGCTCCGATAAGCAGTATTCCGATTATGTGTCCGTAGATAACTCCCGCGGTTGGTTTGCCGTATCTGAACAGCACGTAGTAATTTAGGCACGAAACCAGATATGTTCCGGCGAACATAGTGTACGCGGAGAGAAACTTCGCGGTGACTATGCTGACGAGCCCGACGGGCGCGGTGAGCAGTAACTGTTCGGTTTTGAGTTTTTTCTCGTCGCTGAATATTTTCATCGTGAGCAGCGGTATCAATATGCTGAAGACAAATAAAAGCATGATGTAATACTGCGAAATGTCGTAACGCTGACCCGTGCTGCCTACTTGGATGGTGTTCAGCGAGAATATGAAGCCGTTGACCGCGAGGAACGCTGCTATGAAAACGTATCCGACTGCCGACGTGAAATAGGAACGCAGTTCCTTTTTATAAATAGCTAACATTTATTGTACTTCCTCCTTTACAGGGTCTGTTTTGACGCGTTTCTTTTTAGTTTTTGCCTGAGGTGTTTGGTCGACGAGCGAGATGAATATGTCCTCCAGGCTGACGCCCATCGCTTCTATGCCGATGATGGGATAGTTATTCTCCGCGAGCGCGTAGAACAACGTCTTGCGTATATCGACGCCCGGCTCGCTTTCAATGAGATACGCGGTACTGTCGAGCTCGTGCTCGTTCATGGTCTCCACGTATGTCACACCCTGTCTGCTTTTGAGCAAATCCATGACGTTTTTCTGCGGCCCGCAGATTTTCATCATGTAACGGCGTTTGCCTTCAAGCACTTTCGAAATATCCTCCGTGGGCTGGTCGGCTACGATTTTGCCCTTGTTGATGATGATTATGCGGTCGCACACAGATTGAACCTCGGACAAGATGTGCGTACTGAGTATGACCGTATGGTCGCGCCCGAGCATACGGATAAGGTTGCGGATCTCGATTATTTGTTTGGGGTCGAGACCGATAGTCGGCTCGTCGAAGATGATAACTTTCGGGTTTCCGACGAGCGTCTGCGCGATACCGACGCGCTGACGGTAGCCTTTCGACAGGTTTCGGATAATCCGCTTGTAAACGTCGGAAATTTTCACGACGTCGCAGATTTCCATGATGTGTTTCTTGCGGTTGAGCGTGCATTTTTTGAGGTCGTAAATAAAATTCAAATACTCCTCAACGGTCATGTCCAGATACAGCGGAGGCTGTTCGGGCAGGAACCCGATACGGGTCTTGGCTTCCGTCGGTGATTCGAGAATATCGAAGCCGTCGATCGAAGCTGAACCGGATGTTGAGGACAAATAACCGGTCATTATATTGAGAGTGGTACTTTTTCCGGCGCCGTTTGGACCGAGAAACCCGACGATTTCCCCGTCTTCGACTGTAAAACTGATGTCGTTTACAGCCATTTTGTCGCCGAAACGCTTAACAAGGTTTTCAACTTTTATCATTAAAAAGATCCCCCGAAATTATTTTTGGTACAGAATCCCCCCGCCCTACGGGCACCCCCCTTTAGCAAGGG
The DNA here is from genome assembly GCA_009779295.1 of Oscillospiraceae bacterium. Classification (GTDB taxonomy): domain Bacteria; phylum Bacillota; class Clostridia; order Oscillospirales; family CAG-272; genus WREN01. Next base: position 3,740 of record WREN01000135.1, read on the forward strand.
GGGCGAGATACACTGTTACTCCTTGCCCCCCTTGCTAAAGGGGGGATGTCACGAAGTGACAGGGGGGATTCTATCTAAATTATATCACATTAATGTAAATAAATCTTGAACGTCATCGAAAATTCAGATAACCGTCACAATTCAATCACATGGTACATGCAATTGGGCTTGCCGCCCGATCCGCGGTAGGAAAAATAAAGATTTTGATTACAGCAAGTGCAAATGTTCGAAAATTCGATGTTCTCTCTCGGTACGCCGAAGTCCGTGAGCAGTTTGATATTGATACCGGCGATGTCCGCATGTCCGTTGCGGACAAATTCAGTTTTGCCGATAATTGATTCAACTGCTTGCACGAAATCATCCTTCACTTCGTAGCAGTTGAAACAAATCGACGGACCGACTGCGATTTTAATATTGTTGACATTCGCGCCGTAATCCATCATGAGTTTGACTGCGTTCACGGCGATGTTTTGGATAGTGCCGCGCCATCCGGCGTGAACGGCGGTAATCACATTATCTGTGTGCATCAGCAGCGGAACGCAGTCGGCGGTCTTGACCGCGAGCGCGACGTTTTTGCGGTCGGTGACGATACCGTCGCACTCGGGAATCCTCGTGCCGACGTTATTTTCCGTTACGTACTTGACCGTGCCGGAATGGATTTGATTCATAGACACAACGCGGCTTAAATCGACAGCCGTATGGCGCGTGCCGAAATAAAAGTTCATACTTTCTTGATCTGTTTCATCAGCCACTCGATCGTATCAGTTTGCTCATACGCCTGAATCCAAGTGTCATGCCCCGCGCCTTCGTAGAGAAACAATTCGGCGTTTCCGCCCGCTTTGTTGACGGCGTTCACCATGTCGATGGAGCAGTTCGGCAGTACGACGTCGTCCTCCGTGCCGTGGAACGCGCGGATCGGGATGTCTTTGAGCAATCCGGCGAGCCAGACCATTCCGTTACCGCCGCAAACCGGCGCCATCGCCGAAAAATAATTCGGGAACGTCATGCCCATCGCCCATGTGCCGAATCCGCCCATGCTCAGACCCGTGATGCTGATGCGGTGCTTGTCGATGTTGTATTTTTCGACGATCCAGTCGATGAATTGTTTGAGTTCGTAAACCTGCGCGTTCCAAACCATGTCGGTATCGCATTGCGGGGAAACCGTTACGACGCGCAGAGGGGATTTTTCCGCGAACAGTTTCGGGATCCCGTGTTCTTTGATTAGGTTGATGTCATTGCCCCTATTACCCGCGCCGTGCAGGAATACGATGAGCGGCAAGGATTCCTTCGCCGGATCGTAATCTTCGGGCGTTGAGAGAAAATAACGGTATTCTCTCGGCGGTAACGGTTTTATTTCGTAGGTGTAGTTTTTTTGCATGGTTGTTGTTCTCCTTTATTTAATCTTTCAGCGGTTTTTCCAGCCAAATAACATCAAGCCACCTGTCGAATTTATACCCGACGTTGTGGAAAACGCCGACTTCTATGAATCCGAGCGACTTATGCAAGCCGATACTTTTCTCATTCGGCAAAGTCACTCCGGCGTAAATGGTGTATATTTCCTGCGCCCTGCATAATTCAAACAGCTTTGTATAAAGCTCTTTTCCGATTCCCCGGCTTTGGTATTCAGGCGCGATGTAAATAGAACTTTCGGCGCTGTACTTGTACGCCGCGCGTTCACGATGCCGTGCGGCATAAGCAAACCCGACAATGGTGTTGTCAATCTCGCAAACGAGATAGGGATAGCTTTTTGTTATATTTTCGATCCGCGCCGCAAACTCTTCGATCGTCGGAACTTCCGTTTCGAATGAAATATTTGTGCCGGTGATATACGGCGTGTAAATTTTGAGTATCGCCTCAGCGTCGTCAGGTGTGGCATTACGGATTTTCATGTTAAAACAAATCCGTACTCAAATACTTTAGCCCCGAGTCATTGAGCGTGAGTACTACGCTTTTTCCCTCAAACTCCGCGTGCAGCAGTTTCACCGCCGCGCAGACGTTCGCGCCGCTCGAAAACCCGCAGAACGCGCCTTCGAGTTTCGCCAAATTGCGCGTGAATTCAACCGATTCCTCGCTCGAAACGTTGATAATCCCGTCGCAAAGGCTGTGGTCGATGAGCGGCAGGTCGATAAAATACCCTCCGCCTTGGATGACATGACTTTTCGTCGCCGGTTCAACGATGTAACATTTGATATTTGGGTTAAACTCCTTCATTCCGCGCGACACGCCCGCGAATGTACCGCCGCTGCCCGTATAATCGACAAACGCGTCGATATCGCCGCCGGTCTGCTCGATCATTTCTTTGGCTGTCCCGTACCAATGGGCGTAAATATTTGCCGGAAGTCTGAACTGGTCTGCGCGGAACGCGCCGAGTTCCTCCGTCAACCGCTGTGCCTCCGCTTCGACGAAAACTACGTCGTCGCCGGAAACCTGCCCCGGTATCGAATCCGGCGCCTGCGGCACAAGCACGACCTCCGCGCCTAACGCGCGCATCATGCGGGCGCATTCAACCGAATTGCCCGCCGACATACAAGCTATGAAGCGATACCCGCGAACGGCGCATACAATCGCAAACCCCGTGCCGGTATTGCCGCTCGTCAGTTCCACGACGGGCTGACCTTTTCTTAAAATTCCCGCCGCTTCCGCTTCGTCAATCATAGATTTTGCTATGCGGTCCTTTTTTGAAAATCCGGGGTTAAGATATTCTAATTTCGCATATA
>WREN01000136.1 GCA_009779295.1 Oscillospiraceae bacterium
CTGCAACGTCTGGTAATGCTGCATCGCCAATATCGTGGTGGGCACAAGAATCGCCGCTTGTTTTGAACTGTTGACGGCTTTGAAAGCCGCGCGCAGCGCTACTTCCGTTTTACCGAATCCTACGTCGCCGCACAATAACCGATCCATCGGTATCGATCTTTCCATATCCCGCTTGATTTCGTCGATAGCGACCAACTGCCCGTCGGTTTCCTCGAACTCAAACGACATATCGAATTCCTTTTGCAATTCGTCATCCTGCGCAAACGGATACCCTTCATGGCGCAAACGTTCGGCGTATAATTTAATCAAATCCTTCGCCATCGCTTTCGCGGCGGATTTGGCGCGCGCTTTGGCTTTGCCCCATTCCGCGCCGCCCATTTTCGACAGCTTAACGGTACCGTCTTCGGTTTTCGCGCCGATATACTTCGAAACCGTATCCAATTGATTGCACGGCAGATACAGCATGTCCGTTCCGTGATATTGAATCTTGATATATTCTTTGATAATCCCGTCCGACATCAGCGTTTGCAAACCGAGATACTGCCCGATGCCGTGATTCTGGTGGACGATATAGTCGCCGACATTGAGATCGGCGTATGACATGACCTTCTCTTGCGACAACTTTTTCTTAGACGAACGTTTTTTACGTCCGCTGACCGTCCGCGAAAGACTGTTGGGGTTGGCGTAAAGCGATAAACACGCGAAACGCGTTATCGTCAACTCGAATCCCATCAGGTTCTTGCCCCATATTATCAACGGCACCGTCGGTGTTAATTCGTTCGCGTTTAAAACTGAGGGGATTTTTATTTCGTTCAAAATGCCCTGAATATTTTTCGCCATCAACTCGTTTTCCGTCATGAGCAAAATGTTATAACTGTTGTTTCTGTATATATTGATGTCGTCGATGAGCAATTCAATATTATCCGCGTAAGAGAAAGTCTGCTTCGTCAAAAAATTGAACAACCCCGACAGTTTTTTGGAATTTCCGCTGACAAAAACATCAACGATGATTCCGGCTTTATTATATATAAAATATTCCGCGTCCGCTTGCCATTTATTGTATTCCACGTATTTTGAGTTGATCGCGCCCTTGTTCAATAAATCCTCGATCGACTGCTTCATATGCCACTCAAACGACTTAAAACGTTCCGTCACGGCGTTGTATTCCTGCAAAACGTAAATCGGATTGTCGTCGAAATAATCCAAAAGGCAGAATTTCTCCGGATAAATCGCGGAAATATATTTGTCCGCGAAGTTAATTTCCGTATCGGCGGCGAGAGATTCAAGTTCACTCCCCAAAATTTCGCGCGTGTTTTCATCTTTTGCGCGTCGTATTTGCGTTTTTATAATATCCTGTAATTCGGATTTTTTATCTTTCGTGAGCAGAATCTCCCGCGCCGGACTTAAATCGATACCATCGATAAACTCAATCCTGCGCTGGGTTATGATGTCGAAAATACTCATCTGCTCGATTTCCTCGTCGAAGAAATCCATACGCACCGGATATTCGCTTTGCGGAGGATAAATATCCAAAATGCCGCCGTGAATGGAGAATTGCCCCGTGCCGTCAACCATTTCAACGCGCGCGTAACCGATGAAATTCAAAAATTCGGTAAGTTCTTCGAGCTTGTAAATATCGCCTTTCCTGATGTGCTTTGTCGCGGACGATAATATATCGCGCGGTATCGTATATTGAACCGCCGCGTCAAGCGTGGTGATGATAACGTCGTACCTGCCGTTTAAAACCGACGCCAGAACGGCGAGCCGTTCATGCTCATAATCGTGCGACGCGGTGATATTGTAGAATATGAAATCCCTGACCGGATATGTCAGCGGCGTATATCCCAAGTCTGAGAACGAGTTAGCGAGCCGCAGTACGTCTTTTTCGTCGGCGGCAATCAGCAGATAGCCGCGACCATATTTGAGTTTCAAATCTTCCGCCAGCGCGGCATAGAAAGAAAACCGCGATCCGTCGCTCAGACCCGTGACGAGAACCGGAAGCGGCTTATTTGAATTGGCTTGTTCGGACGCGGTTTTTAAAATTTGAACGTACTCGCGTTCTTTTCTGATACTGCCCGTAATTATATTGTCATAATTTCCCATATCAATTGTACAAATTCATAGCGTTATCTATTTTCCCATCTATAATTAATTTTATAGCTTCGTAAGATTTTTCAATCATTTTGAATATCGATTCCTGGTCGGCTTTCGGAATATCGCCCGTCACCCAATGGATCATTTCGATTTCAGGCGGAGGTAAACCCACGCCGATTTTGATTCGCGGAAATTCTTCCGCAGAAAGTTGCGCGATGATATTCTTCACGCCTTTCTGACCGCCGTCGCTGCCTTTGCGTTTGATACGCATAACGCCGACGTCAAGATTGATGTCGTCGTGGATTACGATTAAATTCGCGGGCGGAATCTTATAGAACGTCATAGCTTCGCGGATTGCTTCACCGGAGAGGTTCATATAAGTCTGCGGTTTGATTAACAATACTCTGTGTTCGCCGATATTTCCCTCGCTGGTAACCGAACGGAATTTTATTTTGTTGACTTTGATTTTTTCTTTCTGCGAAATATAATCAATACACATAAACCCGACGTTGTGGCGGTTACGGAAATACTTATCGCCGGGATTTCCCAGCCCGGCTACGATATATTCGATTGGTTGCTTCTTTAAAAACAATATGATGACCTCAAATCAAAAATGGTCTATATAAATTGTACCATAAAATGATATACATGTCAATAAAATATTATTCAAAAAAAGCGGCGGTTTATTTTAGACATACCGCCGCTTTTTAAATTTGGTTAATATGACTTCGCGTGTTCTTCCAGTTTGGCAACAACGGCTTTAAAACGCTCGTCATCTTTTAGTAATTGGAAATGACCTTTTGCTAAATACCAATGTGCTAAATCATCCCTGTGTAGCATTTCATAACAATAATTACAGCGTTTATCGTTTAAAAATACCATTGTTTTTCCCAAACCTTGTACTGCAAGGCTCGTATGTTGTTTGAAATCCGTTAGCATATCGCAATCTATAACATGCTGCGCCGCTTTTTCTAAACTGTTCAACGCACTATCCATATCATTTGCGTCATAATAATTTTTCGCAAGTTCATTATAGATTACACTCAAAAAGAAATTATTACACCCATAATCACCGTTTTCATATATACTATCGAAAATACCGATTGCTTTATTAATCAGTTTTATTCTTTCTGGCGAACCTGAATCATACATAGAATTTGCAAGTTGAAAAATGGCGCCCGTTGGACCCGCTAACATTAAGATAAAATGAGCAATATTATTTTTCAAATATTCATGCAGTTCGTTGCCTTCATAAATCTGTGCAAGTGCAACCGTGCTTGAACCCATTGCAGGCGATAATTTTCTTGCTGTTTCAACGGCTTTATCTTTATTCCCCGCTTTTTTATAATTTCGTGGAAGAGTCCATAAAGCCTGATTTCTTATCTCATCGTCGGTGCTGTTTTCCAATATACGCTCTAAAATAGTTATAGATTCAAGTAAATTATTTTTTTCCTTTTCTTTATCTGATTCAACTTTCATATTTAAAGCCCTGGCAAGCCGAAGTTGTAATTTATACTCGTGAGGAAATTCACGCACGGCTTTTCTTGCAATTTCCAACACCTCATCTCTATAACCGTTAATTAATTTGTCATCTATTTCTTTTTCTATCGCTTCTATCCGCTCCTTGTCTTTTATTTTATCCACTCCGAGAAGTTCATCCACCGTAATCCCGAAATATGACGCGATTGACGGCAAAAGTTCAATGTCCGGGCAGGTCGCGCCGATTTCCCAACGGCTTATCGCTTGCGGCGACACATGGAAGATTTCGGCAAGTTGTTCTTGCGTAAGGTCTTTTGCCTTACGATGCTGCTTGAATTTTTCGCTGAAATAAATAGCCATTTTTAACACCTCATAATTTTTATTTTGTTGATATAAAAATTATATCAACATAGCGCAAAAATAGCAAGCAATTAAATTGAGAGTTTTTATAAACTAAGGTGAGAATTTATTTCCATGGTTTTTTGTTTAATAAATATAAACTTATAAAATTTTTTGTAAATATTTCAAAAAAATGTGGCATAAACGGAAATTTTGTGATATAATATTATTTATGAAAAATAATTGGAGGTAGAAAATTTATGGCTAAAAAGTATTTATATCTTTTTTCAGAGGGCAACGGCTCGATGAAAGAATTATTAGGCGGAAAAGGCGCCAATCTCGCTGAAATGACAAATCTTGGAATGCCTGTTCCACAGGGATTTACAATATCAACAGAGGCTTGCACACGTTATTATGAAGACGGTGAGGTTATTGCTGATGAAATAATTGTTTCAATTTACGAATATATTGAAAAAATGGAACAGATCACAGGCAAAAAATTCGGCGACGTAGATAACCCGCTGCTTGTGTCCGTACGTTCAGGCGCGAGAGCGTCGATGCCCGGTATGATGGATACCATTTTGAATCTTGGATTGAACGACAACGTTGTAGTCGGGCTCGCGAAACTCACGAACAATGAAAGGTTCGCGTATGACTCCTACAGGCGTTTCATTCAAATGTATTCCGACGTCGTTATGGAAGTCGGGAAATCATATTTTGAAAAGATAATTGATGAGATGAAAAAGAAGAAAGGCGTAAAGAACGACACCGACCTTACCGCTGACGACCTGAAGGAACTCGTAAGATTATTCAAAGCGGAATACAAAAAAGCGAAGAACGCAGATTTTCCGTGCGACCCTAAAGAACAATTACTCGGCGCGATCCAAGCGGTGTTCCGTTCATGGGACAATCCCCGCGCTATAACTTACAGAAGAATGTATGATATACCCGGTTCATGGGGAACAGCCGTCAACGTTCAGGCAATGGTATTCGGCAACATGGGCGAAACGTCGGGCACAGGCGTTGCGTTTACGCGCGACCCGTCGACGGGCGAGAAAAAACTGTACGGCGAATACTTGATGAACGCGCAGGGCGAAGACGTCGTCGCGGGAATCAGAACTCCGCAGACGATCGATATGCTCGGACAAACTAATCCGGCGGTGTATAAAGAATTCGTCGGAATTGCGAATAAACTCGAAAAGCATTATAAAGATATGCAGGACATGGAATTTACAATAGAAAACGGAAAACTCTACATGCTCCAAACCCGTAACGGTAAAAGAACCGCCGCCGCCGCTTTGAAAATTGCGGTTGACCTTGTCGCCGAGGGTATGCTCACCGAAAAGGAAGCGATATTAAAAGTTGACCCGAAACAGCTCGATTCACTCTTGCATCCGCAATTCAACGATAAAGCGCTGAAAGCCGCGAAACCTGTCGCTAAAGGCTTGGCGGCGTCGCCCGGAGCTGCTTGCGGTAAAGTTTATTTCACCGCGGAAGAAGCCGTTGAAGCTCACAACAAAGGCGAGAAAGTCGTGCTTGTACGACTTGAAACTTCTCCCGAAGACATTGAGGGAATGGCAGTCGCGCAGGGTATATTAACGGTCCGCGGCGGTATGACGAGCCACGCGGCGGTTGTTGCGCGCGGAATGGGTACGTGTTGCGTTGCGGGTTGCGGTGATATAACAATGCACGAAGAAGATAAATGTTTCGAAGTTGCCGGCTTGAAAATCAAAGAAGGCGATTTCATTTCGATAGACGGTTCTACCGGTAACGTATACGCCGAATCGATTCCTACGGTTGACGCGACGATTTCGGGTGATTTCGACGTGTTCATGGGCTGGGCTGACAAATTCAGAACGCTCAAAGTCAGAACCAACGCCGATACCCCGCATGACGCCGAACAGGCATTCAAATTCGGTGCGGAAGGCGTCGGATTGTGCCGCACGGAGCATATGTTCTTCGAAGCGGACAGAATCCCCGCTATGCGCGAGATGATCGTGTCAAAGACAGAGGAGCAGAGAAGAGCCGCACTCGCGAAACTTCTCCCGATGCAGAGAAGCGACTTCGAAGGCATCTTCAAAGCGCTCAAAGGCTATCCCGTAACGATCCGCTTCCTCGATCCGCCGTTACATGAATTCCTGCCGACAGCGGAAGATGATATTATCGCGCTCGCCAAAGAGATGGATATATCCTTTGACGATCTCAAAACTACTATCGCTAACCTCCACGAATTCAACCCGATGATGGGTCACAGGGGATGCCGTCTGGCGGTAAGCTATCCCGAAATCGCAGAAATGCAGACGACTGCAATCATCGAAGCAGCGATAAACGTCAACAAAGGCGGCATGAACGTCATTCCGGAAATAATGATTCCGCTCGTCGGCGATTTAGTTGAATTTAAATTTGTTAAGAATATCGTAACATCGACTGCCGACGCTATCATCGCGAAATCGGGCGTGAAGTTGAATTATTTAGTCGGTACTATGATTGAAATCCCGCGCGCCGCATTGCTTGC
>WREN01000137.1 GCA_009779295.1 Oscillospiraceae bacterium
ATTAATGTGGTTTTACCGCTACCGTTCGGGCCGAGCAAGCCGACGATTCGCCCTTTGGTGATGGTAAGATTCACATCGTCCAGCGCAGTTTTAAATTTTGAATACTTTTTAAACAGGTTCTTACATTCAAGTAATATTTCACTCATTTTCGTTAATCTCCTTTACAGCAAATTGTATGGCTTCGTTCTTTTGAAACCCAAGGGTCTGCATTTTGGTTAAAAACCGCAGTACAACGTCTTTCGCGATTGTTTTTTTTGTGTTTGTTATTAATTCTGTTGATTCTGTGACTGTGCGTCCGGTTGTGCGGTGCGTGATTATGAGTTCGCTTTCCTCAAGCTCCGACAAAGCGCGCTGCATCGTGTTCGGATTTACCTCCGCTTCGGCGGCAAGCTCGCGGACGGTCGGAATGTTTTCGCCCGGTTTGTAGAAACCTGTGATGATCCTCAATTTGATTTCGTCAACAAGCTGGATATAAATCGGGCGGTCGGTAGTCATTTCCCATGACAAGTTTATCAACCCCTTTGTATTATTGTATTAATCATCTAATACAATAATACACTATAAATTGTATTTTGTCAAGGGGATTTGCAAAAATAAATTAAAAACGTCATTCTGCACAAAAATGACGTTTTTATTGTTATATCTTTTGTGGAATCCCCCCTGTCGCCATCGCCAACAAGTTGGCGTTAGCGACATCCCCCCTTTAACAAGGGAGGGAGAGAACGAATATATTTTTATCTTTCTCCCCCTTGTTAAAGGGGGATACCGGCGTAGCCAACGGCGAAGCCGGAGGGGGATTCCGTTCATTACACAAACGTACAAAAACCGATACTATGTTTCTTATTCTGTTTGGAATAAATCATTTCCATTATATCCGCGAGCGTTTTATATTTCTTCGTTCTGCCGTCGATTTTGATTCGCAGTTCCTTTATTTTTTCGTCCGACGGGTAATTTGCTTTCAACACATCGTCAAGTTTCATTCCACATCAACTCCATACTTTTCAAGAATAATTTTCAACCGTGTCCTTGCCGCAGACAAACGCGACCTGACCGCAGACGCCGAAATGTGTATATGCTTTGCGATTTCATCGCTTGACAAACCCATGCTTGTCATAAGAATAACGTCGCGGTCTTTGTCGTTAAGCTCGCGGATAGCTTTGTTGATAATAATTGAATCCAACGGGTCGTCAACAGTCGGAATATTCTCAAACAATTCCTCCGTCGCGGGATTCTTTTGCTTCTCGCGCAGATAATCGTTTTTGACGTTGACAACGATACTGAAAACCCATGCTTTCCTGTTGTGCGGTATAAAGAAAGAATACTTGTTCAAATGATTGAAAATCTTAATGAATGTGTTTTGAGTGAGGTCATCCGCCGTATATTCGCCGAAACATATTTTAAAATACGCATAAACATCTTTCACATATTCATTATATATTTCGTTAAATAAATCCTCATTCATCATCGTCTTCAAAATCTTCTTGATTTTCTAATTCATATTCTTCTTTAGTAATTACTTTATTTCCGACTGTTGCTGTCGCTTTAATATAACCCATTATTTCTTTACGACAAATAATTTTATTACCTGCTATAAATTTTATTGATTTTTCTTTCAGCATTTCAATGGTAACATCAGCGGAAATATCAATTTTGTTCCCTGCAATAATAGCGGTATATGGCGCAATATATTCAAGCATATCTTTATCCACAGTTATAGCATTACTATAAAATTTATAATCGTCAAATTCGGTTTCTATTGTTATACCGTTGATACTTCCTAACTTTACTCCAGAAGTAACTTGTTTTTTATTAATTATCGCAATTCCATTTATATTAAAAGTAATTTTGTTATTTTCTGCGATACTTGCAATAACTGCTATACCATTAATTATGAGATATATTTCTTCGTCGCCATATGAATTTTTAGTAATATTTGAAATTCCGTTAATTGTAATTAGTTTTACGTTTTTACCTAAATATAAAACTTGCACAATATCATTTTTAGGTACACTTGCGAAAGCTCCCATTATTTCCGGTTCCGCGTCGCTTGGTAAAATCAACGTAACAATGTCGCTGATTTCCTCAATTTGTTTAATTGCCTCTAAATCATTCAAATGCCTTAGGTCACACATTACCATATCTTTATAAACTGCCATTATTAATACCTCCAATAAATTTTTGTTTTCATACATAAAGACGTTGGAAATATTATTTTTGTCCAAAGTTTTGAAAATTTATTTTATATCTTCAAAAGCGTCCATGATAGTTTTGATTTGCGCCAGCGCGCCGGATTCGCCTTTTTGATAATATGACGCAAAGTCTTTAGATTTCGAGCCCATCAAATTCGTCAGCGCCCATTGCATACCCTTCCAGCCGTCGTAGATATACCCGAAAGTATAAACGCGCCCGTCGAGTATCAGTTCAAGCATTTCGTACGAAACTGCGTCGCGCGCGAATTTCGACTGCAATACCAAATCCATAACCGCCGGAACGACTTCCCTGTACGTTTCCGCTGACAACGCTTCGATGATAATTCCGATTCGCTCAACATTCGTTATCGTGAGCGGCAAACTCATAAGCGGCGCGTGTCCGTCAACATGCGTATAATATGCGGGCTGTTTCGAATCATATTTCGGGAACGGAATGATTCCGTACTCTGACTGCATATTACGGAGCAGTTCGATATATTGCATACGAATAGCCGCGAACATTACCGTATCGCTTTCGAATTTTGTAGCTACAGCCTGGTCATGTCCGATTGGATTCAACGCGTCTCTTAACTTGTTTGATGAATCCAAATACAACGTATTGTTACCGGTAAATAAAATATCATACACTTTTTCAACTATCGAAACCATTTTTTCCGTGTTGACAATCAACTGCGGATAACCGTCCGCGTCCATTTTAGTAACTTTCTGGTCGAGCGCGAACATCCAATTCTGTATCGCACTATTGAAGTGCGTGATAAATCCGTAGAAGTCATTATGGTCGAATATACCGTCGCCGTTTAAATCGCCTGAAACGTTTTTGATATAGCTTTGGAATAGATCTATCGTCCAGTTCCCTGCTTTGACAATATCAAAAAGGTTCGGGATATCGTAATCGTTGCCGATTTTGTAATTGTACAGCATAACCCACGTGTAATCTATCGCGCTTATGCCGAAATCGCTCATCGCAAGAAACAACTTGCCGTTGATCGTCAGTTCATCGACGATGACTTTATTCCACCACGGCTTGTTGAAATCAATGTACGGCACGTTATGCCAGTTGAACATTATTCCCTGTGTCGCGGCGGTACCGGCGTTGACCGTATGCGGCAAAGCCAAGTCGAATGCGTCTTCATCCGCCAAAACGCTCTTGCTGAAATATTGGGTTAATTCCTGTTCCGTCACTTCGGGAGTCGTTATGATTTTGATATTGATGTTCAGTTTATCTTCAACGGCTCGGTTGCGGCGGTATACAACGTCGTTCAATATGTCGCCGTTTTCCATTTCCGCTTGCACTTCCTTCAAGTGGTGGTCGGCGTCGCGTGTCAATATCCGGAACTCATAACCGTTAAAATCGCTCACGGGAATGTCTTCTCTTATCTGAACAATCGTTGTTTCGATTGCATCATTTGTTGTCGTTTCATCAGCTTTATTAGGAACAATTTCGCCAGAATTTGAACATGAAAATAATAAAATAGTTACTAAAATTAGTAATATTATTCGTTTCATAAACTTTCACCTCATTCCAAAAATAAATCAAATGATTTCTCGATTTCCGTTTCCGCTTTTACTTTATTTGCTTCAACCAAAGCAGCGAATCCCTTCTTACCGTTTACAGCGTTTGTCATCTGACTAATATAACCGCCCCATCCAAACGCCTTTCCGATGTCATAAGTCACGTTGGTAAATATAATATCGAGCATATCGCGGCTTTCCTCATCGCGCGTGAATTTGCCTGTAAGCGTTATGTCGTAATACGCTTCCTGCACCGATTTCGAATGATACGCGATAGCTTCGAGGAGGATTCCCGTGCGTTCAAGATTTGAGTTCGTTATGGGAATAGATATTCCCGGGCACGCGTGCGTACTCTGGATCATATAATATGTATCCTGCTTCTCGTCATATTTCGGTCCGGGCAGGATCGCGAAATCATCGACCATATCGCGCAGCTCTTTGACGCAGTACATACTCGCCGAAAACAACATCAAACGGTTTTCTTTGAACATGACACGGAAATACTGCCAGCCGCTGACTCCGTTTGCACCTTTAGCGTTTTCCGGCCAGATAATAAAATTGAAATCGTTGAAAATCTCTGTAATCCTGTCAACGACGCTTAACGCGCGTTCGTTGCCGAGCGTCAATTGCGGATAGCCGTCCTTATCAAGCACAGCGATATTTTCGCCGCCGGCGAAATAATAGAACATACATCCGGTCGGGCTTTCGCCGAACGCGTATACGTCTTCCCAGTTGATAACGCCGTCGCCGTTTAAATCGTGCGTTACCGATGTACCGATTTCATACATCCTGTCCAAAGTCCATTTACCTTCCCTGACAAGCGAATACAAATCCGGCACTTGATATTCATTCATCAATACTTTGTTGCCGATTATACACCAGTTAAGGTCTTCATCCTGCATACTGATTTCACCCGTGATTGTGTAGAGTTTATTGTTGAGCGATAGATTTTCGATCAATGATTGATCCCACCACGGATTTTTTAGATTCAAATACGGCACGTCGAATAAATTTACTAAATATTTTTGTTCAGCCAACCTGAATGAATTCTCCATATACGGCGTGATTATGTCGTATACATCCTCGCCGGAAGCGATGATCTTTCTTGCTTCCGCAAAAACGTCCGCTACTTCCGTGTTGATAATTTCAACGTTGAAATCTTCATTCACCCTTAAATTGCGGTAATAGATAGCGTCGTTGATCGGTTCGCCCGCGCGTTCAGGAACATATGTGAAATCGCTGTAATAATTAAACCCCGGATGAGTTCCGTTGCCTGTAACGGTGCTGTTCACGGATAATATCCTGAATTGATACCCTTCGTAATTCGTTACAGGCAAGTCAAGCGGCGGCCGCGTTTCCGCGGCTTCCGCCGTATTTGTAGTTTCTTGTGAAGGCGTTGTGTTTTTAGCGGTATTATTTTCGTTATTACCGCAAGCCAGCAACAGGCTCGTAATAATTAATAATAAAATAAGTTTTTTCATAATTACGTATCAATCTCTAAAAATAAATCGTATGACTTCTGCATTGCCGTTTCCGCTTTTTCTCTGTTCGCTTCATATAAAGGCACGAAACTCTTGTTGTTTTGTACGGCGGCGACTATTTGCCCTACCATTCCGCCCCAATCGAACGATTTGCCTATGTCATATGTTCTGTTATTGAATATTATTTCAAGCATTTCACGGCTTTCTTCGTCGCGTAAGAATTTACCCGTGATCGTTACTTCCATATGCGCGTCCTGAACTTCTTTTGAATGATACGCCATAGCTTCAAGGATTATTCCGGTGCGTTCAATGTTTGTATTAGTAACGGGTATGCTTATACCGTTGCAAGCGTGCGTACCTACGATCATACTGTAATTATCCTGTATTTCATCATACTTCGGAGCGGGAAATACAGCGAAGTCATCGACCATTTCGCGCAATTCTTTCAATGCAAAAATATTTGTCATAAGCATCATCAGGCGGTTGTCCTTGAGCATTACGCGGAATTCTTCCCAACCGTTAATATTCGATTTTATCTTGCTTGCCCATAATATGAAATTGGTATCATTATAGATTTCCGTTAACTTTTCTATTGCGTTTAATGAGCGTTGATTGCCTACGGTCAGTTGCGGATTACCATCTTTATCAAGCACGGCGATATTTTCGCCGGAAGCGAAATAGAAGAAAAAGCTGCTGCCATAGTCATTACCGAAAGCAAAAATATCATTGTGGTCTAAGATTCCGTCGCCGTTCAAATCGCGCGTGACCGTTTTACCTGTTTGATGAAAATATTCAAACGTCCATTTGCCCTGTTTGATTACGTCATACAAATTGAGTAAATTGTTTTGCTCCAATATAACTTTATTGGCGATAAGACACCAGTTAAGCTCTTCATCGTCCATACTTATATCGCCGGTTATTGTATAAAGTTTATTATTGAGCGATAACTTTTCGATTATAACATGATCCCACCAAGGATTGGCTAAACTTAAATACGGAATATCGTTAAGATTATATAATTCATTATTCTGTGCCATTTGGAATGAAGCATCGATATAAGGCGTGACTATATCATATACATCCTCACCTGCCATGATGAGTTTCCTTGCTTCCGAAAAAACGTCAGATACTTCTTTATTAACGATCTCAACGCCGTAATCTTCAAGTATTCTCAAATTACGCGCATAAACCGCGTCATTGATCGGTTC
>WREN01000138.1 GCA_009779295.1 Oscillospiraceae bacterium
ACCATAATTTCATCACTCCCCGTCTAATTATATTACCACAACTTGTAAAAAATATCTATGCTAATTATGTTAATTTATTAGAAATTTCTTCTAAAGATTTATTATTAAATTCCGGTTTTTGAACATTATCGACCAATTTCCAAGTCTCAACGTGCGTAATTGTTTCTTTGGGCGCAATATCGCACAACTCCGACAATGTTTCCGCTTCAAGGAAGTGTTCGTTCGTGAACACTTCGGTAGATACGCCGTAATCGGGATAATTTCCGTCCGGATGATTCGGCGAGTAACATTTCACCAACGCCTGGTCTTTGTTGATGTAAGCGATCCAGCTTTCGATATTGTTAATGCCGAATTTGAATTTCCTGTCATTTGAAGTTTGTTTAACAGCGATATATTTTTCTCCCCAGAAAACTCTTTCGTCGGACATATCGGTGTACGCCCATATCGAAAAAACACGGTTACTGAGCAATCCGGTATCGTTCTGCGGCTGCGGAACGACGCAAACGCCGTCCTCACGCATAACCGACAATGCCCAAATCGCTCCGGTGACGTTCTTACAACCTATATTCGTCAAACGATGGATCACATCCATCTTAGCTTCATTGCAATCCATGACGATTTCGATTTCGTGCTGCAGATCGTTTACCTTTTGTACAGGCGGAGTAAAAACCGCGCCGTTGGATGTCATTTTATACGCAACTTTCTCGTTGTCGGGATAATATGTCAGCGGCAGATTCTCCGGGCTGACCCACATACGGTGCCCGCCGTAGATGTACCAAGTTTTATTTTCGCCGAACGCATCGCTTACGTCATTGCTGATACCGCGTGTCAAATCATTAAACATCAAGTTTTCTTTGCCGCATATATTACATTTGATAATCCGCGGACCAAGATCGATCGTAACATAAACTTCCATAATGCCGTTTGAAATACTCAAACATTTCCCGTAATTCGCGTAATCTACTTCTTTAATAATCATTTTTTTACTCCTTTATAAATGGTTTTTGTTTTAAAAAATAATCGGCTTTTTGCGGATTTGCCATCGCCATCGTGTAAAATTTATCCGCGTTTATCGAATGTTCATACTGTTTAGTATCTGTTAAATTTTTGTAATGCGCGGGCTTGGTTATAATATAGATATCGAAGTTATTCTTCAAATATTTCCGTCCAACATCATTCGCCGCCAATAGATTGACAAACGTCGGTTCAGCTTTTAGCATTTGCTCGGTTGTATTTAACAGGATATTCAAAATCGTTCTTCGGATTTTCGCGTTCGTATATTTTTTATTTGCGCATAATTTATACAATTCATCAAGCGTAACGGATTCATTCCCGGAATTCTTAATTAAATACTCCAAGCCTTCCGTTGCGCCAATCGAACGCAGATACATTAAAATATATTTTTCAACGTTGTTTAACTTTGCCGGATTTCCATAAGGTTGTTCCCAAAAAAGTTTGCGCGTTATAGTCGCGGAGTAATTCGGTAAGCGTTTAATTACAAAGGGTTCAATTTTACTATTTTTTAATGCTTTTAAATATTCTACCCCTAATATATCATTCGGTTTTGTGACGAACGGCTCATTGTAAGTTTGTTCATATAAATTTTGCATTTGTTTAATATAGGATATATTTTCATATGGTTTGATATTTTTAAATTCTGACAACCTTTCCGCCATTAATTCAAGTTGGTCCAAATCACCGGATTCGCTGCCGAAACATAATATATCTATATTATTTAATTTATTCAAAATCGTTACTGCTCCGCGCGCAAAATATTCCGCGCTTCCGCCGCTGTAAGGATAGGGAAGTTCAAATACAATGTCAACGCCATTCTCGCAAGCTGTTTTTGCCCTTACATATTTATCCAAAACCGCGACGTCGCCGCGCTGTACAAAGTTGCCGCTCATCAGCGCAATGACACAACAATTGTTAAAATTATCACGGATTTGTTCAATTTGATACTTATGACCTTTGTGAAATAGGTTATATTCACATATTATTGCGACATTTTTCATGTTTTTTTGTTTCAACCTAATAAATTTTTTAAAATATATTGTAATTATTCACTTTATGTTGTATAATAAATACATTATATAATAAAACCGAAAAAAATTCAAGCGTCAAAGTTAAAAATGGAGGAAAATTTAATGAATGTTTTAGTTGTCAACGCCGGCAGTTCATCTTTGAAATATCAATTGTTTGATACGAACACAAATATTGTGAAAGCAAAAGGATTATGTGAATATATCGGGTCCGGAGGAACCGCTGGTACCGAGGGAAATATTAAACATAAAGTTAACGGCAAAATAAATCTCGAACGCGCTATTCCAATGCCGAATCATGCGGTCGCGACGGGTATCGTAGTCGAAATGCTCACACACCACGAATTCGGATGTATTAAAAATATGGACGAAATCGAAGCTGTGGGACATCGTATCGTACATGGCGGATCATATTTTTCGGATAGCGTACTCGTAAATGACGACGTGGTCGCAAAACTGGAAAAGTGTATCGATTTCGCGCCGCTGCATACGCCGCCACATCTCATGGGGATACGCGGCTGCATGGAAGTAATGCCGGATACGCCGCAGGTTCTTGTATTCGACACAGGGTTTCACAAGTCAATACCCGAAGAAGCGTATATTTATCCGATCCCGTATAAATATTATGAAAAATATCAAATAAGAAGATATGGGTTTCACGGGACTTCGCATAAATATGTATCGCAGGAAATGTGTAAAATTTTAGGCAGAACCGAAGGAACTAAAATCGTTACTTGTCATATGGGGAACGGTTCGTCAGTCGCAGCCGTTAAAGACGGGAAAGGCATTGATACGAGTATGGGTTTCACGCCTTTGGAAGGCGTCTCAATGGGAACCAGGAGCGGTTCGATCGATCCGGCAATCGTAACGTTTATCATGAAAAAAGAAAATTTCACACCGCAAAGAATGGACGAATTTATGAATAAAGAATGCGGGTTGTTAGGCGTTTCCGAAGTTTCGAACGACAGCAGAGATTTAGAGAAAGCCATCAAAGAAGGGAATCCTAAAGCCCTGTTAGCAATGAACATTCTCGCGTATCAAATCAAAAAATATATCGGCGCATACTCAGCAGCGATGAACGGGCTCGACGCGGTTGTTTTCACTGCGGGTATCGGGGAAAACAATTATTTGATCAGAGAAAGAATATGCCGGGATATGGATTATCTGGGAATAAAAATCGATGAAAAAATAAATGAAAAGACGTTGTTACTGCCAAACGCGGTTGAAATTTCTACCGGCGATTCAAAAGTAAAAGTTTACGTCATTCCCACAAACGAAGAACTTGTCATCGCGTATGATACCGCAGATATTGTGAATAATTTGATAAAAATGTAAGGGCGGATTCCATATCCGCCCCCTTTTTTTTACGCAAACGGATTCTCCGACGGATAAAGATTGCCGGCGGGGCGGTTGTAACCAACGTCGTCAACGCCGAGCAGATTAAGCACATCAAACAATATTTTCCCGACGTGCGCGAATCCGATTCCCGAATGGTGCGGGAATCTTTTTTGTATCAGCACGTTGCGGTAAAATCTCGCCATTTCCGGAATCGCGATAACGCCCGTTCCGCCGAATGTTTTCGTCGGCATGTCAAGGACTTCGCCCT
Source organism: Oscillospiraceae bacterium (assembly GCA_009779295.1). Taxonomy (GTDB): domain Bacteria; phylum Bacillota; class Clostridia; order Oscillospirales; family CAG-272; genus WREN01. The sequence continues at coordinate 3,649 of WREN01000138.1, forward strand.
GCGCGATATACGCGCACAATTTCGAATCCGAATTTGCCTGCAAACGGAATATCGTGACGTCGGACGGTTTGATTTGCCCGTCAAGATTGCCGCGGGAAATATCCGGTTCGCTGTCCGGCTCAAGATTACGCTTCATGATGAGCTGATATTGAATGGAAGCGTTTTTGAGGTTGCACAACGGGGTATTTCCGCAATGGAACCCCATGAAAACATCTGTGTTTTTATATTTTGGAGCGAATTCGCCGGAATAATATTCCGTGTACAAATCTTTAGGTACGGTATTGTTAATATCAAGCAGTGTAACGGGTTTTCCGGTAGCGACGGTCAAAATATACTCGCTCAGCGTGCCGTAAATATCGACTTCGCACGCGACGGGGATTCCGCGCGACGCAAGCCGTGAATTCACATAACACGGAACAAACCGGAACATAGTTTGAAAAGCGGGCCAGCATTTCAACGTAATGGTAAAAAATTTCGACGCGCCGAGATGTTTTTCCGCCCAGTCGAGCAACGTGATTTCAAACTGCGCAAGCTTAGTCAAAAGCGACGGATATGTATTGCCTTTTTTGCCGAGTTCTTCGGCCATTTCTGCGGCGATACTTTCGATTCTCGAATCGCCGTCATGCTTCAAAAACGATTCGTACAAATCAAGCTCACTGTTTTCCTGGATTTCAACGCCGAGATCGAAAAGCGGCGCGATTGGCGCGTTACAGGTCAGAAAATCATGCGGACGAGGACCGAATGAAAATATTTTTAAACAAGAAATCCCGATACGCACAGCCGCGATTTTTTCAAAATCTTTGATCATTGCCGCGACTTCATTTGCGTTTCCGACGGGATATTCAGGAATATAAACCTTAATCTTACGCAGACCGATGTTGTAAGAAGCGTTCAGCATACCGCAGAACGCGTCGCCGCGCCCATCAATCAAATCTGAACCGCTTTCTTCCGCCGCCGCAACGATCATTGCGGTGTTTGTTTTATCTTCCAGGAATTTTTGCAGCAGCAACGTTTCAGGACCTTCCGGACCGAAATTGCCAAGGAATAATACAAGCGCGTTTACATCCGCCTGCTTGAGATCGGCTAACGCGTTCATCGCGTCGGTTTCATTTTCTACTATCACAGGACACTCATAGATATTTTTGTACGCTGCAACCACAGCTTCACGGCGGCGTTTGCTTAATTTGCTCGGAAAACAATCGCGGCTTACCGCTACGATCCCTAATTTTACTACCGGTATGTTATTCATAATTTTTTACTCCTTTATATTTTATTCTTTAATATCCAAATCGAATTATCTCTTGCTTCATTATAACAATAATCGTTATAGCAATTTAAAATTTCAAATCCGCACAACTCAAGCAGATACATCATTTCCTGCCGGTATGTGTGGCGCATGGCAATCGGGCGGATACGGGTATCTATCACGTTGCCGTCATCATTGAGCGTTTCAAATTTCCAACTACCGCTCATCACTTGTGTTATGTGATCATATGTTGCGGCATTGTAAATACGTTCCTTTTTACCCTCGTGGTTGATATATTCCGAGCGTAAAAAGTATGCTTCGGGAACTGCCTGCATTCGTTCGGCTTGTATAATAGGGTAGGGCTGGAAATGATTAAACGTCAGCACGCCGCCGTCCGTCAGATGGTCTTTAATATTCATAAGCGTCTGTCGTTGTTCCTTTGGTGTTGTCAGGTGTATGAATCCGCTTCGCGCAATCATAACAAGCGAAAATTTGCGGTCGATTTTGAAATCTGTCATGTTGCCGACGATTAACTCCACTTGTAAATTTTCATTTTGTAATTTTTCTCGCGTTACTTCAATCATAGGAGCGGATAAATCAAGCGCGGTCACGTTATAACCAGCCTTGGCGAGCGGAATTGTCAGAGCACCCGTGCCGCAGGCGATGTCGAGTATTCCATTTTTGCCGTACTTTTCCGCGAATGACAAATGAAACTCTATGAAGTTTTCAGCAATTACACCTATTGACGGCAAATAATAATCATAGTTCATTGCCACATCGTCGAAATCGTGTAAGTCCATAAAATTTTACTCCTTTATTAAAAATTGTAACATAATAAGCAATGTTTGTCAATATATGCTTGACATGAAAATTTAATTATATTATAATAGATGTGAGGTGAATTATATGATATTTTTAGGAATAGATATAGGCAGCAGCGGATGTAAATGCGTTGCCTTTTCAGAAGAGGGAGTACAGTTAAACGTAAATTACAACGAATATTCTGTTGAAGCGGGACAATCCGATGTTGATGCGGAGGAAATTTTTGACGCGACTTGCGACGTTATAAAACAATGCATGGTGAAATTAGGTTCAGACGCGAAAAATGTAGTCGCGATAGCGGTGACATCATTCGGTGAATCATTCGTTCCGGTAAGTAAAAACGGCGAGAACTTGTCGAAGATTATAATGTATACGGACAAGCGCGGCAAAATGGAAACGGAACAGTTGATCGATGCAGTCGGTTACGAAAAGATAATGGACATCGTCTGTACCAAGCCGGACTCGATGTATTCATTGCCGAAAATTATGTGGATGATGAATAATGTGCCGGGCGTAAGGGAAAAAGTGTGGAAGTTTATTCTGATGCAGGATTACATTTGCTACAAATTGAGCGGCGAAACGGGTATCAGTTATTCGCTCGCGACGCGTACTATGGCGTTCGACCTTGCAA
>WREN01000139.1 GCA_009779295.1 Oscillospiraceae bacterium
ATCAAGTCCGCTCGTCGGCTCGTCAAGCACCGCCAGTGCCGGTTTCGTCATGACCGCTCTTGAAAGGAGCAACTTGCGGGTCATACCTCTGCTGTACGCCGAAACTTTATCGTTCAGCCTGTCACCAAGCCCACAGATTTTACGCGCGAACTCAACCGATTCCTTAGCCTTATCAGAATCGTCCGTGTAAAGCGCGGCCATGAATTTCAAATAATCGATGCCTTTCATGTTTTTATACGCGCCCGCTTCGTCGGGCAGATACGTTATCAATTCCCTTGCTTTTTCGCCGTTGGTTTTGACGTTTATGCCGTTGATGAAAATTTCACCCGCCGTTATCGACAATAAAGTCGAAATCATTCTGAGCGCCGTAGTTTTCCCGGCGCCGTTGGGACCTATAAGCGCGAATACTTCACCCTTGCTGATAGTGAAGTCTATGCCTTTTACAGCTTCAAAATTTCCGTAGTTTTTCTTAAGACCGCGTACTTCCAAGACATAATTGCTTTCTGCCATATATTAACCTCCATAATAATTCAATACATCATTATAACATTTTTTGAGAATTATGTCAATTGTAATAATTCCTGTTTTATATCCCATAATTTCTGCGATAAGTCAACATAATAATTGTGCGGGTTGTCGAACCGTTTAACTTCATCCCACTGCAATTCCAATTGCGCCGCGCAGTAATCGCGGATTTGTTTCGTCGTCGGCATATCATAAACGCACACGCCGTTCTTGAATATCGGCACGAGTAATTCCACCGCTTTGAAATCCGTCAGGGTTTTGCGTTTCCATGTATGTTCAGGGTCGAAAATCGTCAGCGGCTGCGTTTCGTCGATGACTTCGTCATGCACGCAAATCAAATCAGCTATAGCCTTGCCGCTTTCGTTTTCGTATAAACGGTACACTTTTTTGTAATGCGGATTTGTGATTTTCGTCGTATTTTCACTGATTTTTATTTTCGGAATTATTTCGCCCTTTTCATTTTCGATAGCCGAGAGTTTATAAACGCCGCCGAACACCGGATCGCTCTTGGACGTTACCAGCCGTTCTCCGACGCCGAACGAATTAATCATCGCGCCCTGCTGTAATATGTCGCGGATAATGTACTCGTCAAGCGAGTTGGAAGCGACGATTCGGCAATTTGGTAAATCCGCATCGTCAAGCATTTTGCGCGTTTTGATTGAAAGGTACGTCAGGTCGCCGGAATCAATTCTGATCCCGCAATTCGTTATACCGAACTCTTTAAAAACTTTGATCGCGTTCGGTATGCCGCTTTTCAAAACATTGTATGTGTCAACGAGCAAAATAGGGTTGATTGGGTAGAGTTCGCAGTATTTTTTAAATGCGGTGTATTCGTCGTCGAACATCTGAACCCATGAGTGCGCCATCGTTCCGACCGCGGGAACTCCGAACCGTTCTTCAGCGATAGTGCAAGCCGTACCGCTGCAACCGGCGATATACGAAGCCCGCGCGCCTAATATCGCGCCGCCTGGTCCTTGTGCGCGCCGTGAGCCGAACTCGCTTACCGGACGTCCGGCTGCCGCGCGGACTATGCGGTTGGCTTTCGTCGCGATGAGCGATTGGTGGTTTATCGTCAGCAGCAAAAATGTCTCGATAAACTGCGCCTGTATCGCCGGAGCGCGAACTGTTAAAACCGGTTCGCCCGGGAAAATCGGCGTTCCTTCCGGCATCGCGTACATATCTCCCGTGAATTTGTAATGGCGTAAATAATCGAGGAATTTTTCGTTGAAAACTTTTTTTGTACGTAAAAATTCAATATCCTCTTCAGAAAAATGCAGGTTTTTAATATAATCTATAACCTGTTCAAGTCCCGCGGCGATTGCGAATCCGCCGTCGTCGGGAACTTTGCGGAAAAATAAATCAAAATAGGTCATTGTTTTGTCCATACCTGTCATAAAGTATCCGTTCGACATAGTCAATTCGTAAAAGTCGCATAATAGTGTGTAGTTTTCCATTTTTTAACTCTCCTAAAAATTTTAAAAATTTATAATTTTTTTATCCACGTCCGTGGAGATAATAATATCAATATCGGATATATCTCAAGTCTGCCGAAAAACATGTCAAACATTAATACCCATTTTGATAAATTGCTTAAATTCGAATAATTTTCCGCCGGCCCTACGATCGCGTAACCCGGACCGATATTATTAATGCTCGCGATCACGGCGGAAAAATTAGTCTCAAAATCAAATACGTCAAGTGATATTAAAAAAACAGATACGGCAATCAGAAATATGTAAACTATAAAAAATATGATTGTACCATTAATAACTTCATCCTCCACTTTCTTGTTCTCTATTTTAACCGCCATAACCGACCTCGGATATACAATTTTCCGTATTTCTCGGGCGGCGCTTTTACCTAAAATCATCAACCTGCTTATTTTAATTCCGCCGCATGTGGAGCCAGCGCAGGCTCCTACGACCATTAATATCATTAAAACGACCTTTGAGAATTCCGGCCACATGTGATAATTCACAGTAGAATAACCCGTCGTCGATACCATCGACGCGACCTGAAACGATGAATAACGTAAGGCGTCGCCTATATTACCGTATATATGATAAATATTTATTGTCACCAAAGTAACGGCCGATATTAAGATCGCCGTAAACCATTTCAATTCTTCGCTCTTGAAAAAATCGCGTACTTTACCTAACAATAACAAATAGTATAAATTGAAATTTATACTGAATATTATCATAAACGCCGCTATAACGCCTTCGATATAAACGCTGTCATAGTACGCGATGCCGCTGTTTTTGATTGAAAAACCTCCGGTAGCGGCTGTTCCGAACGCGTGCAATACGCTGTCAAAAAGCGGCATACCGCCGATAAGCAGTAATATTACCACCACAATCGTCAGCGCGACGTATATTCCGTATAGGATCCGCGCGGTCAATCTGATTTTTGAAACAAGTTTGCCGACGACCGGTCCCGGGACTTCGGCGCGCATGATATACATGGACTGAGTTTCGGTCTGCGGCAGTATCGCAAGCACAAATACGAGGATTCCCATACCGCCTATCCATTGCGCGAAGCTGCGCCAGAATAATTGGCTTGGCGTTAATATTTCCACGTTGCCCAATACCGAAGCCCCGGAAGTAGTGAAGGCCGATACCATCTCAAAAACGGCGTCGGTGAAACTTTTTATCTCACTGCTGAAAATAAACGGCAGCGCACCGAATAAGCTCAATATTATCCATGTCAACCCCACAATTACCAAACCTTCTTTGGCGTATAACCGCCGGTTTTCAGGTTTTTTAACCGTTAATAACGTTCCGATACCCAAAAGTAATATTATAGGGATAATATAGGATAATATTGTTTCCTCACGGTTAAACACCGCGATTATGAGCGGGACCACCATAAATAATCCCTCGATTCTCATAATATGCCCGATTATGTACAATACAATTCTGTAATTCATAATAATATATCGTCTATATCTTTTATTATATGGTTTGTTACGATTATAAGTCCGTCGCCAGGTTCTATTGTGTCGCCGCCGCGAGGATAGATTATTTTGTTCCCTCTTATTAAACACGCGACCAATAAATTACTCTTTAATTTTAAATCGCGTAACGGTATTCCAGTTATCAATTTATCGTTTTTAACCAAAAATTCCAGTGCTTCTATTTTGCCGTCAACAAGTTTGTACAGCGTCTGGACGCTGCCGCCCATAGTATCGTTCATCGCTCTTATGTACCGCAAAATATTGTTTGAAGTGACTGTTTTCGGCGATATTATACTCTCCAAATCAAGGCTTCCCAATAAATCCGTAAATGACGTCCGGTCTATTTTGGTTATCACTTTCCTTACGCCAAGTTTTTTCGCGTACATGGAAAGAATTATATTTTCCTCGTCGATACTTGTAAGCAAAACACACGCGTCAACATTTTCAATACCTTCTTCAAGCAGTAACGCGCGGTCGGCGCCGTCTCCGTAAATAATTTTCGTATTCGGTAACAAATCACTGAGTTCAAGGCACCGCTGTTCTTCTTTTTCGACCAATTTTACGTTCATACCAAGTCCGTCAAGGAGTTCGGCAAGATAATACGCTATATTGCTTCCGCCGATTATCATCACCGTGCGAACTCTTTCGCGGTATATCCCTACCGACTTGAAAAAATTCGACAATTCCTGATGCGAAGCGGTGATATACAAATAATCGCCCGATTCAATTTTGAAATTTCCGGAAGGTATAATAACCTCGTTACCCCTTTGAACCGCACATATCAATATCCTTGCTTTTAAAATCGCCGAAAGTTCGCTCAACATATGTCCGTTGAGCGGATTATCTTCGCCCAGTTTGATTTCCGCGAGTTCAACCCTGCCCTTTGCGAAAATGTCAGTTTTGATCGCGGACGGAAACCGCAATATGCGCGACATCTCATACGCGGCTTCATATTCGGGGTTGATCGTCATATTTAACCCAAGTTCATCGCTCATAAATGACCGCTGCTGCGAGTAAACCGGATCTCTCACGCGCGCTATGATATTTTTTGTGCCTAAACATTTTGCCATAAGGCAGCATAAAATATTCATTTCGTCAGAAGTTGTCACGGCAATAAGAAGATCCGCTTTTCTTGCCCCGGCTTCAACCAGAATGTTATGGCTTGTCCCGCTGCCCAATATACCGAGTACGTCATATTTATTGATAGTTGTTTCCAATATTTTCGGATCAATATCTATTATTACGATATTGTGACCTTCTTTTGATATGTACTCTGTAAGAATATCTCCTACTTTACCTATCCCAACAATTAAAACTAACATATTTTAATTCCAGCATTTCAATTTATTTTACATATATAAATATTATATATCGTCTAAAGAATTTTGTAAACTACTTTTTATATTATTAATAATTTATTTACGCAAATAAAACGTACCGTTATATCAACGGCACGTTTTAAAATATTGATTTTTTTTATCTTTTCTTAATTTTTGCTGCGAAACCGTTCGCCGCGATCATGATAAGTCCAAAAAGAACACTGTAGTCCGCGGTAGCGGGCGCCGTAGTCGGCGGTTGCGTTACCGGACTTGTTTCCGCCGGCGTTTCGGCAACTGCTTCTTCGGTAATCGATTCTTCAATTACTTCTACAGGAAGATCTGATGTCTTTACAAAATAAAACTTATCAAAAAACAATGATTTTATTGCAGTGTCGTCAAAATCCTCGCCAAGATATAATCTCAACATGTGATCCCCTGCGGAAAGCGCCGCCGAAATCCCTACAAAATATTCAGGTATTTGCCCTCTTTCACCATGTAATGTATACATATATACTTTTGCGCTGTCATCAATTTGCGCAAGCCCCGTACGCGGTATATCTCCCGCGTTCGACATTACGGCTATACAAAAGTCATATATACCGTCCGAAGGCGCAGAAAACGGAATATAAATATACGGGAAGTCCACATCATACGGTTTCATGTACACATATGTAAAAGGCTCGATCGTACTGGTCGTCTGACCTGCCGCATCGACGAACGTTTCTATCTCTATAGGCGTTACATTCGCATATACCGCCGGGAGATCAAGCGTCATTGTCGTTGTTGAACCAATGATATCAGCCATTGCGTTCGCCGGCATTGCCATGATACAGACGATTATTGATAAAATAACTGCTAATAATAATTTTTTCATTTTTTTACTTTAACACTCCTTTATAATTTTACATACATTTTACACCGTTTTTACAAATATGTCAAGCGTTTATAAATTTTAACTATTATTTCACAAAAATTCATAATATATTTAAATTTTTACGCGCGAGTTCCCTAATTTCGTCGCGGTTGCGGTCGCGTATGCGGCGCATCGCTTCGCCCATCGTAAACCACGCAAGGTCGCAATTGACGGCGCGGTAATTGTTCGATTCGCCCGCGCGGTAACTCCACGCGATAATCGTTCGAGCTCCGGCGTCATACGCAGCGTCCGTCGCATAGATTACATCCTCTTCACGTCCGCCGGGGATTGCGTAACCCTGTATCCAGATGTTATGGTCTTTGCCGAATTTTTCGCACTGTTCCAAATTCAAGCGCGTGCGGCCGTAGACGTAATCATAAACTTGCGTTCCGGTATATCCCAAGCCTGTCCAGTACGGGTCGCAGCCTACGTTTTCGAGCGTTTCGATTGCACAAAGCCTGTCAAGATTGTCAATGCTTACGCCGTCATGTTTACCGAACATAACGCAAACCGTATTGATGATTCCCATTTCGCGCGCGTAGCGCGTCGCTCTCTCGAAGTAGTTGACGATCGTCCATGTGCGGAACTCGGCGACTTCGGGCGTTAA
>WREN01000140.1 GCA_009779295.1 Oscillospiraceae bacterium
AAAGGAAAGGGGTTGGACATAGACATCCCCGTGAACTATTTCCCCGGCGACGACCCCAACCGCACGCCGAAAAATATATGGCGCGGACACGGGCATCTGCTTTTCTCGAACTGGTTGAATTATTTCGTGTATCAGGATACGCCGTATGATATGAACGCGATAAATATGTTTACCAAGCCGAACCGTATGATACAGACGCAGTAATCATGCCCGAAAACGTGAGGGCATTGTATTGTTTGATGCGATTGATTGGTGTAGAAGGGCGTGAAATAAAATATTATTAAAATCGCTCCAAACGGCAAAAAGCGAAAATTTAATTAAGCGTAAAAAACCAATTTTATATTTTCGGGAGGTTGAACATAACGATGAAAAAATGGATAGTAGAAGATTGGGAATTTGAACTCGCTGCAACAAATGGGAAAGCCGGACATTGCAGGCTTGGTATAGAAAAAGGAGATAAATTTGTTTTTCAATACGGATGTCCTGCCGGTATGTGTCCCAAAATTATGGCACAACTGTATACATGGTGTGAAGTCATACGGTGTGGCGGCGACTTTACACACAGAGGCGAAAAAGAGAAATATGAAATGGGTATGTCATGTCCCGATGGTTGTATTATGTTTCATTTAAGAGCATACCCCATAAACCGCGATGAAAATGGTGTGTATAATGGTAAATACACAAGACCGGAAGATTAAATCGCAGATAAGCATTACCTTAAATAAATCAACAAAACAGGAAGTGAAAACACATGCTCATCGAAGTCACCGGACTGGTCATACGCGAAGTATCGCTCGGTGAAAGCGATAAGATTCTCACTGTGCTGACTTCTGAAATGGGCAAAATCACCGTGTACGCGAACGGCGTGCGCAAGTACAAGAACCCGAACATGAACGCCGCGCAGCTCATGAGTTACAGCGAGATGATAGTTTACAAACGCGGCGAGAAATACTGGCTCAGGGAATCGGTTGTTATCGAAAACTTCTACGACATTCGCCTTGACCTTGAACGATTCGCGCTGGCGCAGTATATACTTGATGTAACCGGAGACGTTTGCGTCGAGGAAGAAAATGAAGAAGTTATGCTCAAACTGACATTGAACACGTTGTACATGCTCGTAACGAACAAAAAGCCGATTGAGCAAGTCAAGAGTGTTTTCGAATTGCGTACTATGGCGAATATTGGTTTTCTGCCGAATTTGATAAACTGCGAAACCTGCGGAGAATATGAATCGGAATTTATGTTCTTTGATATTGTTAACGCTGTTCTATTCTGTAAGGATTGCAATAACGAGGACGACAATACATACAAGAAAAGTCTGCCCATTGACGTTATCAAAGCGATGCGGCATATCATTTACGGCGAACCGAAACAGATATTTTCATTCAAGTTAGATACGGAATTACTATACATACTCGCCGAAACGTGTGAGATTTATTTATTGAACCACATCGAACGCGGGTTTAAAACATTGAGTTTTTACAAAGGAATAAGAGGAGAAGATGGCTATATATGACAAAGCGTTGATAACGCTTGAATACAATAAAATAATAAACATGCTCGCCGACTGCGCGGCGACCGAAGGCGCGAAAGAACTCGCGTATCGGTTACAGCCTTTCTGCGATAAAGACAAAATAGAAAAGTTATTAGAACAAACTAACGACGCGAAATATCTCGTCTCCATCAAAGGACAACCTACATTCGGAGCGGTGAAGAACGTCAACATTTCGCTCGACCGCGCGTTGAAATCCGCGGTATTGACCACTCGTGAATTGCTTGACATCGCTAATTTGCTGAGAGTTGTCCGGCGATTGATCGACTATATCAATTCCGACAAGAAGTTTGAAGTGTTATTAAACGAATACTTCGACCGCCTAACCGGAAACCGTATGCTTGAAGAAAAAATCAACCGCGCGATAGTCGCGGAGGACATGATTGCCGACGAAGCGAGCATTGACCTCGCCGAAATTCGGCGCAAAATCAGATTCGAGAACAACCGTATAAAAGACAACCTGCAAAAATTCATTTCGAACGGCACATATTCAAAATATTTACAGGAAAATATCGTCACGATGCGCAACGGGCGTTATGTTATTCCCGTGAAAATCGAGTACAAGAACGAAATCAAAGGATTGATTCACGACACTTCCGCTTCGGGCGCGACCGTTTTCATCGAGCCGTTGACAGTGCTTGAATCCAACAACGCCCTGCGTGAACTTCAAAGTGCGGAAGAACACGAAATCGAGAAAATCTTAGCGGAACTGTCCGCGCTGTGCGCGGACGACGCGGACAACATCTCGCTCGATTACTACAACGTCACCGAACTCGCGTTCATTTTCGCGAAAGCTGATCTGTCAATCAAGATGAACGCCGCCTGCCCGAAAATCAACGACAAGCAGATTATCGAACTATATAAAGCGCGCCATCCGTTATTGGACTACAAAACCGTCGTGCCCGTGAATATCATGCTCGGCGGCAGATTCGACACGCTTGTTATCACCGGACCGAACACGGGCGGCAAAACGGTTTCTCTGAAAACTATCGGTTTGTTCGCGCTGATGACGCAAGCTGGACTTCACATTCCCGCCGACGATACCTCAACCATGTGCATTTTCGACGAAATCCTCGCGGATATCGGCGATGAGCAGAGCATCGAGCAGTCCTTGTCAACGTTCTCCGCGCACATGGTGAACATCGTTTACATCATTGAGAACGCAGGCGATAAAAGTCTCGTGCTGTTCGACGAACTCGGAGCGGGAACCGATCCAGTTGAGGGCGCGGCACTCGCTATTGCAATTTTGGAAAATGTTCGCTTCAAGCGCAGCTTGTGCGCCGCGACGACGCATTACGCGGAATTGAAGGCGTTCGCGCTTGATACCGATGGCGTTAGCAACGCTTCGTGTGAGTTCAATATCGAAACGCTGAAACCAACTTACCGTTTGATTATCGGTACGCCCGGCAAGTCGAACGCGTTCGCGATTTCAAAAAAGCTCGGCTTGAGCGACGGAATCATCGCACGTGCCGGCGAATATGTGAGCAAAGACAGCAAGCGGTTCGAGTATGTCGTCGAAAAGCTGGAGCAGTCGCGCATTGAAATGGAAGAACAGCGCGACGCCGCAATCAAACTGCGCAGGGAATATGAAGAATTTAAATCTACTTCGGAAAGAAATCTGCGGGAAAAGATTGAGGAAACGACGAAGGAACTTGAAAAATCCCGCGCGCAGGCTGTGCGTATCGTCGAGGGCGCGAAAGCTACGAGCGATTATGTGTTGAAGCAGCTTGAGGAATTGAAAAAGCACCGCGAATCTGAGCGATTAAGCGATGAGCTTGAGGAAGCGCGGCGGAATATCCGCCAGCAATTGAAGCAAACCGATACCGGCGTTGATTTCGTCACCGAAACGAACATCAAAGATTACGAATTGCCGCGCCCGCTCGTCAAAGGAGATGAAGTGATAATTTCGAACATCAACAAAAAAGGTGTGCTCACCGCCGACCCTGACAAAGACGGCAACGTTGTTGTGCAGGCTGGGATTATAAACACAAAAACAAACATCAAAAATCTGATTCTCGTCGAAGATGACAAAGTAACCTTTACCGATAAAACGGAAAAGAAGATTTCGCCGACCGAATTTAAAACAAGCGTGACGCGTAACTTCACACCTGAGATTGACGTCCGTGGTATGAACGGCGAGGACGCGTGGTTTTCGATCGATAAATACCTTGACAACGCGAAAGTTGCGAACGTTCTTAACGTTTCGATCATTCACGGCAAGGGAACCGGCGCTTTGAAAAACGCGGTCTGGAAAAATTTAAAAAATGATTACCGCGTGAAAAGTTATCGGTTAGGGCAGTACGGCGAAGGAGATTTGGGAGTAACAATAATTGATATAAAATGAAAACAATTTTAAAATTCGATACGCGAAATAAAATCTGTTTGCCGCAAGAGTTTGAAAAAGATGATGTGCGTTTTTCCGATTCGTTCGCTGAATATTTTATAAAGCATTTTACAAAATCCGGTGATACAGTTTTTGATCCTTTCGCGGGTTTTGGAACGACATTATATATTGCCGAAAAACTTGACCGGCGAGCATTTGGTGTTGAATTACTTCCTGAGCGTGTAGAGTTTATAAAGGAAAATTTGCGAAATCAAAGCGGTATCATATGCGACAGTTCGCTCCAATTTAATGAGAGTAATCTACCAGAAATTGATTTTGTTTTAACTTCGCCGCCTTACATGCAAAGAATCAACCACCCTGAATATCCGTTTGCCGGTTATCAAATAACCGGACAGGGATATGAAGATTATTTAATTGAGATTGCGGAGATATTCAATAAAATAAAGAAAAGATTAAAGTACGGAAGTTATGTAGTAATAGAAGTCAGCAATTTGTTAATAGACGGCGTGTTTACTCCACTTGCTTGGGATATTGCCGGAAGCGTCTGTAAGGAATTGGTGTTCAAGCAGGAGATTATAATCGAATGGGAACCGACATATGGATTCGGATATGACCACAGCTATGCATTTATATTTCAAAATATATAATAAAATAATTTTAAGGAGAGATAAAAAATGTCAGAAATTTATTTAGGCGCGCAACTTTATACCGTGAGGGATTACATTCAAAATGAAAAGGATTTCGCCGAAACGATGAAAAAAATCGCAGATATTGGTTACAAATATGTGCAGGTTTCGGGGATCGGGGCAGTATCGCCGCAAGCAATCAAAAACGCTGCCGAAGCGAACGGTTTAACGGTTACTTTAACTCACACCAATCCGGCACGCATGAGAGACGAAACGGAAGCAGTTATAGCCGCCCATAATGTTTTTAATTGCAATTGTCTCGGTATCGGCGGCAGTCCGTATGAACACAGTGAAGAAGGATATTACACATTTTGTAAAGAATTCGCTCCGGCAATAGAAAAAATCAAAAACGCGGGCAAAATGTTATTATTTCACAACCACTGGAAAGAATTTGAAAAATTTGGCGATAAAAACGGGCTCGAAATTATAATGGAAAACACCGACCCTGACGGTTGCAAGCTTACGTTTGACGCGGGTTGGGGAACTTACGCGGGTGTAGATGTGTTGGAGTTTATGGATAAATATGCCGACAGAATTTACGCGACCCACCTCAAAGATATGTTTTTCCTTCCGGACAACAAATACGATTTAACGGAAATGCTGACGGGCGATATTAACTACGACGCGATTATAAAAGTATGTATAACCAAAAACATTCAATGGCATTTTATCGAGCAGGACACCGTAAAAATGGACGCATTCGAGAGTTTGAAGATCAGCTACAATAATTTAGTTTCAAAATATCCGTTCAAATAAGGAGGTAAATTGATGGCTACATTTGAATTAAGCGCGTTTGCGGACGAGTATTCGCCTGTGTTCGATGAGCAAATCATCGGACTAAAAGCAAATAACGTAAAATACATGGAGATCCGCGGCGTAGACGGTAAAAACATTTCGGAAATCACATATGATGAAGCTAAAACTATTAAACAAAAACTCGACGGTAACGGTATAAAAGTTTCTGCGGTAGGTTCGCCGATAGGCAAAATCGGAATCAACGCGCCGTTTGAACCGCACCTCGAACTGCTTAAACATATAATAGAACTCGCGAATATTTTAAGTTGCGACCGTATACGCATGTTCAGCTTTTTCATTCCGAAAGGAGAGAACGCCGACGATTACCGTTCGGAAGTCATGGACAAGCTCGGCAAAATGTTGGATATTGCGAAAGCAAGTAACGTTATACTCTGTCACGAAAATGAAAGCGTCATATACGGCGATACCGCGTTGAGATGTCTTGACATTCAAAAAGAATTTGACGGTGAAATCAAACTTGTTTTTGATCACGCGAATTTCATTCACTGTGGCGAAGAACCGTATCCGTATGCGTTCGATATGCTGAAGGATTACATTTATTACATGCACATTAAAGATTGCAACGTGGAAAAAATCATGGCTCCGGCAGGAATGGGTATCGGCAGGATTCCCGAAACGATTGAAAGTTTGAAAGCCTACGACCATAAATATTTTCTGACGATAGAACCGCATTTGCAGATATTCAAGGGACTCGAAAAACTCGACAGCTCGAATCAGGTATTAATTGAAAACCAATACGCGACAAGCGCGGACGCGTTCAAAGCTGCGGTTGACGCTATGAGAAACATATTAAATTCAGGAGGATAATAAAATATGAAAATGCTTGCAATAGACCTCGGAGCTTCA
>WREN01000141.1 GCA_009779295.1 Oscillospiraceae bacterium
ATTCTATGCAGATCAAATCGAACTTCCCGTGTTTGAAATACCGGAATTTATCGAAGCGGCGTTAGCATCGCGAATTAAACAAAACCGTTTGCTCGCCCGCGCACTCGCGGAACAGGATGTGCGATTGTTGAAACAGGCGGCGTGTATCTTTCCTGAACGTTTTTCGTTTAAAGAGGTTGCGGTCCCATGGTCGCTGGAGGGGAACGCAGAGCCGTGGATGTCGTTGAATTGACCTGCATAATATTATAAAAAAAGTCGGACACGGCTTTTTTTGGTGTGGTATAATTTAATTATGAAAGGTGTGAGAAAATGGATTTATTGACGCAACTGAACAACGCCGTGAAATATATCGAAGAAAACATCTGCGACGATATCGAAATCGAAAAGATTTCCGGCGCGACAAACTATTCGCCGTATCATTTCGGCAGAATTTTCTATTACATCACGGATATGCCGCTGTCCGAGTACATCCGCAAACGGAAACTATCGCTTGCGGCGATGGAATTGCAGAACTCAGCGATAAAAGTTATTGATCTCGCCGTAAAATTTGGTTACGATTCTGCGGACAGTTTCACAAGAGCGTTCATAAAACAGCACGGAGTAACGCCGACCGAAGCGCGCCGGAGCGGTGTTGTGCTGAAACTATTCCCTCCGATCACCTTTCAAATTAAAATACAGGGAGTGCAGGAAATGAATTGGCGAATCGAAGAAAGAGAAGCGTTCGAGGTTTTCGGAATCGAGCGGATTTTCAAGAATGATGAATCGGGTAAGATACCCGCGTTTTGGGATGAATGTCATGGAAACGGAAGTTATGAAAAGTTATTCGTGGATGCAGGAAGTAAAAAAGATGAGTTTGGAAAAGGAGCGTGTAAGATAAACGCTTTGTGCGGACATATTAATCCGGCAGAAGATTCTTTCCCTTACATGCTTTTTGCAGTAAGAAATGACGAGTGTAAAACTGATGGATATACAATCACAACAGTTCCAAAAACAACTTGGGCGGTATTCAGAGCAGATGACGTAAAACATATTGGTTTACAAATACCGAAATTATTTCACTGTGCATACAGCGAATGGCTTCCGTCATCTTTGTACGAAAAGGTCAACGGTCCAGATATGGAAATATACGGCGAAAATTTCGAGGAAGTCTGGATTCCGGTGACGAAGAAATAACAATTATATTATTGAAACATATTGCAAATTTTCAATTTATTATATATAATATATCTATTAAGAAAATTTGGAAAGGTATTTATGTTTAAGATTTTTGTTATAAATATTGGCTCGTCAAGTTTAAAAGTCGCCGTTTTTGAAGACAGCGCGGAAATCTGGTCTGTCACAAAACGTCATGATCCCGAGAAAATAAAATCGTTCCCAACCGTTTACGAGCAAATCGGTTTCCGTATGGAAGCTATCGACGAAGTAATTGCGGAAAGGCAAGTTGATTTTTCCGTAATTGACGTTATCGCCTGCCGCGGAGGTTTTTGCAAACCGCTTGAAAGCGGAACGTACGCTATCAATGACGCGTTACTCGATGATTTGAAACATTCACGCTGGGGCGAACATGCCGCCAACGTCAGCCCGTTCTGCGGCAAAATCCTGTCCGAACGGTATAATAAACCCGCGTTTTATACAGACCCCGTGTCTGTAGACGAGTTTATGCCCGAGAGTTATATCACGGGAATCCCCGGAATCCGGCGTATTTGTAAAGTTCACGCCCTCAACCACAAAGCGGTGGCGCGTTACGCCGCGCGCGAACTGGGCAAGCCTTACGGGGAATGTAATTTCATCGTAGCGCACATGGGCGGCGGGATAACCGTAGCGGCGCACCGCAAAGGCCGCATGATTGACGCGTGCAGTCCTGCGGAGGAAGGACCGTTTTGTATCGACCGCCCCGGACAGCTTCCCAACATCATGCTGCTCGATTATATTTTCGCGTCGGGAAAATCCCGCGACGAATTGTACCGCGAGTTATCGACCCGCAGCGGTATAATTGCTTATACCGGAATGACCGACCTTATCCAAATCGAAGATAAAGCTATGAACGACAAAAACATCGCTCTGCTGTTAGATACGATGGCGTACCGTATAGCGTTCTATATAATGGGTTACCTTGCCGCGTTTGACGGCGAACCCGCCGACGCGGTGATACTTACGGGCGGTATGGCAAAATCCGATTGGATTGTGCCGGCTATAACGAAGAGAATTGAACCTTATGCGAAAATATTGATTTACAAAGGTGAATTTGAAATGCAGGCGCTCGCGGAAGGCGCGATCCGCGTTATGTCCGGCGCAGAAGAAGCGAAGGTGTATTGACTTTTTACAATTGTTTTTGAAATTTCGTAAGATAAAAATAATAAGTAAATATAAACGCCATATAAGTGTTTAATATAAAAAATAAAGCAAGCGTATTCATAAAATACATTAAAATCGCCAATACCGGAAAGACGTTAAATGCAAATAAATTGAAAACTTTTGCTTTCGCTTTTGTACGGATTGAAACATTTCTTTCATCAAACTTATCGATGATATATTGTTTTGACGAATCTTGATTTTTCATTATCTGATTTAATTTGAAAAAATCGTATATTCTCCCGACAATAAAAAATATCAATCCTAAAACGTAACATATTCCAATAACGATTTGGAAAGGTATACTTATTCCCGCAAATATTTCATATATAACCGCTGCAACAGTTCCCAAAGTGAAAATAATAAATCCGGCGGCGTAAAAAATAAAATAACGGTGAATCCTTTTTTCCATTTTAATCATTCTCCTCGTAAATAAATATTTCTTCAATGCTCATATCAAAATACTTCGCCAGTTTGAACGCTAACAATATTGACGGGTTGTACCGCCCGTTTTCGAGCGAGCATATCGTCTGGCGACTCACTTCCAATGCTTCCGCGAGGTCTTCTTGGCGAATACCCCGCAATTTTCTTATTTCATCTAACCGATTTTTCAACCGCTCACTTCCTTTCGCGATGTAAAGTTTGCTTTACATTTATCATAACATAAAAAAAGTAAAATGTCAAGTGCATTTTACATTTTTTTTAGAATTAATTCATGTAGCTTTTCACAGAAGTAACTGAAATCGTCCCATGATATGCCCGGATGTATCAAGTGGTCGAGTGCGGGAAAATATCCGGGGTAGTCAAACAGCGGTTTGATCCGCGCGAGTTCCGCGTCAATCGCCTCCCTGCCGCGCGAAACCGCAACTTTGCTGATACCGCCGAGCATCGCAAGATTCGGAAAATCCCTGCGGAATTGCACAATATCGTTTCCGTCGGTAAATTCAAACGGCATGAGCATGTTTATGCCGCCGTCCATAAAAACCTGTATCATTTCGGAGACGTTTCCGTCCGTGTCGAGGACGATGACCGGAATACCGCGTTCGTCCGCGAATTTTTTTATGCGGTTGTAATTCGGCACCATGAATTCGTACATCATGGCGGGCGATATAAGTGAACCTTGCCTGCCCGACATATCTTCCCAGATGTGGATAACGTCGATATGGACTTCGTTCGCGGCTTTTTCGTATAAGGTAAGCCAAAAACTTGTAAGGTCGTCCATCACGGCGTGAACAAATTCGGGTTCGTCATATAAAGCGAACATCAGGTTTTCCAATCCTATCAATTCGCGGGTCGTGCCGAATATACCGTATGGATACGAGCCTATCTGCACTAAACCGTCGAAATTTTTCAGTTTTCCGCACACTTCTTTCCAGTTAGCGGGGAAACGTTCGGGCAAATCGGGGTTCAGGCGTTCAGCTTTGAATTTTTTCCAGCTTTCCAAATCTTTAACCGGAAATTCGAGATATTTCGGAATAGTCGGACCCAGCGTTAAAATTTCCTGTATAACACCCTGCGAATCTTGAATAATTGCGGTCGTAGCACGCTGTTCGATTAATTTATACTCGAACGCCGGGAAAATTCCCAAATTAACGGGCAATACATAAAAACATTGCGGGTCAAACGGAAAACTCGACGCCCAGTCGGTGTTTCCCTCTCCTAAACCTTCTTTCTGCCATCGCGCCAGTGTTTCGCCCCACGGTCCGAAATAAAAATGGAACGGCGCGCGGTCAGCCGGACGACAGGTACATGTGCGCAACAGACGCTCTCTGTTTGTCATAAATTTCACCTCTTTGATAATCATTATATCAAAAAATAAAAGATTTTTCAATAATTTTACCTGCATTATTTTATAAAAAAATATGTATAATTTTTAACACCTAATTCATAAATATATGGTATAATTGAAGCAGATATATATGTTCGTCGATTTTTTATGACAAAAGCCGCATATTGCCGTCCGCCGGGCAATCGCATTTTGGCTGATGTTTTTTAAAGCAGGCTTGTATTTCAACAGGCTTTTTTAATGTGCGCTTACATATGAATATCAAATTTGAAAGGAATAATATATGGCAAAAACAAAAAATAACAAAAAAAGTGAAACCGAAAGCAACAAATCAAAATTAAAAGTAATACTCCTCGGAGGACTGGGCGAAGTCGGCAAAAATCTGACTATACTTGAGTACGAAGAAGATATTCTCATTATCGATTGCGGGCTGGGTTTTCCCGACGATGAAATGCTCGGCGTCGATTTAGTCATACCCGACACGACTTATCTCGAAAAGAATCTCGAAAAGGTTCGCGGCGTCGTTCTGACGCACGGGCATGAAGACCATATCGGCGCGCTCCCCTACGTGCTTCAGGACGTGAACGTTCCGGTTTACGGGACACGTTTGACGCTTGGAATCCTCGAATTGAAATTATCCGAACACATTTTCGATAAGAAACCGCAGCTCAATTGCATAGAAGCGGGCGAAACCGTTACATTCGGCGTTTTCGCGGTTGAGTTCATACACGTCAACCATTCGATCGCAGATGCTTGTGCTCTCGCTATTACGACGCCGGTCGGTATAGTCATCCATTCGGGCGATTTCAAACTCGACCTCACACCGATCGAAAGTAAAATGATGGACCTCACGCGCCTTGGCGAACTCGGAAACAAAGGGGTTCTGTTGCTGATGTGCGAGTCCACGAACGCTGAACGCCCGGGATATACGCCGTCCGAAAAAAAGGTCGGGCAGTCGCTTGACAGCATTTTTCTCCGCAACCGCAACAAACGAATTCTCATTTCGACTTTTTCGTCGAACGTACACCGCGTGCAGCAGATAATCAACATCAGCGCGCTTTACAACCGCAAGGTAGCAATAACCGGCCGCAGTATGCTGAACGTAATAACCGCCGCCACAGAATTGGGGTATATGAAAATCCCAAGCGGATTGTTAATCGATATAAACGAAATTAAACGTTACAAACCGGAAAATACGACAATAATCACGACGGGCAGTCAGGGCGAACCTATGTCCGCGCTGTACAGGATGGCGTTCTCCGACCACGACAAAGTAGAACTCGGACCGAACGACCTCGTCGTGCTAAGTGCTTACGCGATCCCGGGCAACGAACGGCTCGTCGATAAAATAGTGAACGAAATCCTCAAACGCGGCGCGACCGTTTTCCGCGACTCGATGATCGAGGTACACGTTTCCGGACACGCGTGTCAGGAGGAGTTGAAGCTCATGCAGGCGCTCACGCGTCCGAAATTTTTCATGCCCGTTCATGGCGAATATAAACATCTCGTGATGCACAAAGATTTAGCGGTTCAAATGGGAATGCCGGAAGATAAAATCCTTATATCCGAAACCGGTAAAGTACTTGAATTTGACGCGGATTCGGCGAAATTCAACGGCACGGTGCCGTCAGGACCGATCCTCGTTGACGGCTACGGAGTAGGCGACGTCGGCAACATCGTGTTGCGTGACCGCAGACATCTCGCTCAGGATGGCTTGATAGTCGTCGTCGCGACTGTTGACATTGAAGATAACGCTATCATTTCCGGACCCGACATCGTTTCGCGCGGGTTCGTGTACGTCAGGGAGTCCGAGGAACTCATGGATCAGGTGCGCATTATCGCGCGCGATACGCTTGAGGACTGCATCGAACACAATATCAAGGATTGGACGCAGCTTAAAATTAAGGTCAAGGACGATCTGTCAAAGTTCCTCTACGCCAAAACCAAACGCAAACCGATGATTCTGCCGGTGATTATGAATGTGTAGAATCCCCCCACCGTCTGCGGACGGTCCCCTCTCCCAACGCCAACAAGTTGGCGGTTAACAAGGGAGGTAAGGGAAGGAATGAATAATTGA